>CAMLKX010000013.1 GCA_946480515.1 uncultured Sphingomonadaceae bacterium
TCCAGCGACCGACACGGTGGTGGCGAAGCCTGCCGGATAGAGCTGGTCCGCGGTCGGAAGCCACAACAGGTCACACCCCGCAGCATCGAGCATCACCGAGTCGTCCTGCTCCTGTCGCGGGTAGCGGCCGAAATCCTCGTTCGCGCCGAATTGCAGCGGATTGACGAAGATGGATGCGACCACCAAGTCCGCCTCCAGCTTTGCGCGCTCGACCAGGGAGATATGACCGGCATGAAGCGCTCCCATCGTCGGCACCAGGCCGATGGTCCTGCCGTTCGCCCGCAATGTCGTTATCGCCGGCGCCAAGTCGTTCAACTCACGGATGATTTGCACCGATGACGCCCCTTCGATACATCTGTGATCGAGGCCGCTCATGGGTGGGCGGCGGGGCATTGTCAAAGGGGGCCGCCGCCATGGCGAATCCGCATTTCATCGTCTTCGCGAACGAGAAGGGCGGCACGGGCAAGTCGACCACCGCCGTGCATACCGCGGTTGCGCTGGCCGCGTCCGGGCATCGCGTCGGAGCGCTCGATCTCGACAGCCGGCAGCGGACGACCGGCCGCTATCTGGAAAATCGCGCGGCAACCATCCGCCGGCTTCAGACCGACCTGCCCCAGCCAGTGTTCGAAGTGCTTGAGGAGCAGTCGAGCGAAGCCTTGGACGCGGCGATCGGGCGGCTCTCCGAACAATCGGACGTCATCATCATCGATACGCCGGGGCGCGACGATCCGGTCGCAAGGGCGGCGATCCTCAAGGCGGACACGCTGGTCACGCCGATGAACGACAGCTTCGTCGATCTCGACCTGATCGGTCAGGTTCATCCCGACAGCTTCAAGATCACCCGCCCCAGCTTCTACGCGGAGCTGATCTGGAACAGCCGCACCCAGCGGGCAAAGGCGACTGGCAGCAGCGTCGATTGGGTGGTCCTCCGCAACCGGCTTCAACATATCGAATCGCACAATCTGCGGCGGGTCGGCGCGGCTCTCGATGAGCTTGCGCGCCGGGTCGGCTTCCGCGTCATCCCCGGCCTGGGCGAGCGCGTGATCTACCGCGAATTGTTCCCAAAGGGCCTGACCCTGCTCGACCTCAAGCAGATTGGCGACGCCAGCATCGCGCATGTCACGGCGCGGCAAGAATTGCGCGAAATGATCGCTGGCCTTGGCATCCCAGAAGCGAAAGACACGTTAAGCGACCATGACTACCAACCTATCGCCGCAGCCGGCTGAGACCGCGACCGTTACCCGTCACCAGTTCAACCCGACTATCCTGCGCGAATATGACGTGCGCGGGATCGTCGACGACACGCTCAATGATGCCGATGCCTATGCGCTTGGCCGCAGCTTTGCCGCGCTCGCGGTGGGGGAAGGCGCAAAGTCCGTTGCCGTCTGCCGCGATGGCCGGCTGCACTCCCCGCGTCTCGCGGCGGCCCTGATCGAGGGGCTGACCGCCGGCGGTCTCGACGTCGTGCGGATCGGCGTCGGTTCGTCGCCCCTGCTCTACTTCGCGGCGGCGACGCTCGATGTCGACGGCGGCATTCAGGTCACCGGCAGCCACAATCCGGCCAACTATAATGGCTTCAAGATGCTGCTTCGCGGCCGCTCGGTGTTTGGCGCGGAGATCCAGGATCTCGGCCGCCGTGCCGCCGCCGGGGAATGGAGCAGCGGACGCGGGCAAGTCAGCGATGTCGACCTCGTCGACGCCTATGTTGACCGGCTGGTCCAGGACTTCGACGGGAAGGCGTACCGGATCGCGTGGGATGCCGGCAACGGCGCAGCAGGACCGATCCTTGAAAAGCTGATCGCCCGGCTGCCCGGCGAGCATTTCGCGATCTACACCGATATCGACGGCAACTTCCCCAACCACCACCCCGATCCGACCGTCGAAAAGAATCTTGCCGATCTGAAACAGTTGATCGAAGACAATGATTGCGACTTTGGATTTGCCTTCGACGGCGACGCCGATCGCATCGGCGCGGTCGACAGCCAGGGGCGCGTGATCTGGGGCGACCAGATCGTCGCGATCCTGGCCGAGCCGGTGCTGAAGGAGCTACCCGGCGCGACCATCATAGCGGACGTCAAGGCCAGCCAAAACCTGTTCGACCGGATTGCCGAGCTCGGCGGCAAGCCGCTGATGTGGAACACCGGCCATAGCCTGATCAAGGCGAAGATGAAGGAAACCGGCGCCCCGCTCGCCGGGGAGATGAGCGGCCACATCTTCTTCAAGCATCAATGGTACGGGTTTGACGACGCGCTTTACGCGGCGGTGCGGCTGATCCGCGCGGTCAGCGCCAGCGGCAAGTCACTGACCGAGATCAAGAGCGCGATGCCGCCGACCCTCGCCACTCCGGAGCTTCGTTTCCAGGTCGACGAGAGCCGCAAGTTCGCGGTGATCGACGAGGTGCTTGGGCGGCTGCGGACCGGAGGCGCGGAGGTCAACGCCACCGATGGAGCGCGGGTCAAGACGCCCGACGGGTGGTGGCTGCTGCGTGCATCGAACACGCAGGATGTGCTGGTCGCCCGCGCCGAGGCGAAGTCGCAGGATGGTCTCGACCGGCTGATGGCGGCGATCAATGATCAGCTCGCCCAATCGGGCGTGGAGCCGGTCGAAGCCGAGCATTAGAGACCTCTCCGGCGTCACTGCGAGCGGAGCAAAGCAATCCCGCTAGATCGCCACGCGGCTGCGCCGCTCGCGACGACCTTACGTCCGCTTTCGACCCATTGCGGACATTAGCGGCAATGGGTCGAAAGGCGGGGGCGCGACGACATCAGTCGTCCGGTCGCAATCTCATAACCGGCCTCACGCCGCCGGAGGACGAACATGAACTCGCGGTCTTCTCGCATGTAGGCATGAGCTAAATACCTGACGGGGAGACTGGGCGGGAGGGATGCTCCTCTAACTGCCTTCCGAACGTGAAGAGTGGCTGTAATCCAACCGCGCCAGAGCAGGTCAGTCTCATCAACCAGCGGCTGGTAAGCGCCGTTCTCAACGGTGCCGATGACCACGCTATCCGTGCAACCAAACTCTAGAAACCTGTCTTCACCGCTTGGCGCTTGCCCCGTCACACACGCTGTGGCGAGAAGCGCCAGAAGTATAGCAAGGGCCAGATGGCGCATGTCGCCACCGTATCGGCCTTAATGTCCGCTTTCCACCCAAAGCAGACATAACGGTTTCGGGCAGACGACGCACTTCCCGCTTCCATTGTAGGAATTGCTCTGCTCAGTCTGCTGTGGCTCTTTGAAAGTTCGAACGGCTAGCGCTGACCACCGGTGGTCGTGGTGAGTGCGAATATTGTGAACATTCGAGACTGGATGCGAAGGTCGTTGCGAGCGGAGCGAAGCAATCCACCGGGGTTCTGGATTGCCGCGTCGCTAACGTCCGCGCTCTCGCTTTCGGATATCTCCATGCCGTCGCAATGCACTGACATTGCGCGCCTTCCGCGGAGGTCACGGCACGGATGGAGCGCGCTCCTGCTCGCCTCCCTAATTGCCTGTAGCGCGGAGGATCGCCCGGCGGACGTCATTCGCCGGCACCGCTTGTTGATACCGGAATAGACACAGCTCTGGAGAGCCGTCCCTGCCAAAAATCGGAGCGCGCTCAGCAATCGCGAACGTGGCGGCGGAGAACCCCGAATTGGTCAGCCAGCGCTGACAATCGACCGGGCTCATGAACAGGAGATAGGGCGCGTCCCCGTCCAGGCCAGGCAGCTCGTCAGTGGTCTCGACCAGTGCCAGATAGTGCCGCGTGTTTCCGTCAGTCTCGATCTTGCCGCCGTATCGCTCCAGCCACTCGCCTGCGGGCTGCTCGATCCTCCACAGCCGCATTTGCGTCATCTGCATCGGGGCCACGACCAGCACTGCGGCGGCCCAGATGCCGTAGGCAATCACCCGGCGGCCGCGCTGATGAAGCGACCAGCTCAGCAGAGCCAAAGCCAGGGTGGATATCGCCAGCGGGATCAGCATGATCCGCGGCTTGGGGTCGAGCGCGAGCGCGTAGATCAAGACCGCGATGTAGGACAGGGCGACCAGCCAGCCCACAAGCGCCTGACGCCGAACCTCCGTCGCGACGACCTTCCACGAGAGCAGGATCAGGATCGGGACGAGCGGAAGAGAAAGGCCGGCAGTGATGTTCACGAGCAGATTGACCAGCCCGTCAACTGACCAGTGGACGTAAACGCCGGGCTGCTTGCGCCAGTTGGCGATCGTCTCCGCGTTGAAGAACGGCGGATCGCCATTCGAGACGCCGCCGACCAGCTCTGAGGAATGGAGTTGGGTATGACTCAGCGCCAACTCGCGCCGCCACAACGGATCGCCGGTCACGAGGGTGAACAGCAACAACTCGACCAGCAACGGTGCAGCAAATCCGATGATGGCCCAGGCAAGTTCCGGGAAGCGAGGGCGTGATCGCACCATCACATAAGCGAAGGCCAGAACTGCGGCGATCGCAGCGGTTTCGCGCACCTGGAACGCCAGTGAAAACGCGAGTCCTGCAGCAATTGCCCACCCGACATGGCGGTCCGATTGCCAGCGCAGAACGCTCAGGAAGCCGGCAAAGACCAGTGCGGCTTCGGTCGATTCAACGCTTGGCTGCGTCAGCTGAAAGGTAAATGCTGGAAGCGTCAGGAACAGCAGTGATGCGATCCAGCCGACTGGCCGGCCGAACAGTCGGTTGCCGATCAATGCCAGCAAGACGACTGCTGAGCCGCTTGCCACCAGCGGTGCGATCGACACTGTCAGTCGAGATTCGCCGAATAAAGCCGTCATCGCGGCGATTGGCGCGACAACAGGCCAGCGGGCTTGCCAATGATCGTGCGGCAGGCACGGTCCGAACTCGCGCCAGCAACGCGCGGCGTTCAGATAGTGCCAATCATCCCCGCCGCCCCCGATGAAACCCCCTGGGTTCAGCAGCAGCACGAAGATGAACGCGGCAATGAGACCAATCCACCACGGCCAGTCGCCGCGGTCGGCGGCCAGGTAGCCCTTCTCTCCCACTGCGCCCCCAGGCCCTCTTCACCCCACTCCACCTTGAATCGGATCGGCGGCGGCGTCCAGTCACTCCTCCTCATCCTCGCGGCCGACCAGGTTGAGTTCGCGCGCCTTGATCTGGTGCATCTGGCACCAGTGCATCAACGCTTCCTCGCGCCCGTGGGTGATCCACACCTCCTTCGGCGCGACCTCGCGGATGGTCGTGGTCAATTCGTCCCAGTCGGCATGGTCGGAGATCACCAGGGGCAGCTCGACATTGCGTTGGCGGGCGCGCTGGCGGATCCGCATCCACCCGGATGCCATGGCTGTGACCGGATCGGGCAGCCGCCGCGACCAGCGGTCGTTGAGCGCTCCGGGAGGGCAGAGGATGATCTTGCCCTTGAGCTCGTCCTTGGCCACTCCCGTGGCCGGCCGGAGGTCGCCGAGCGCGACGCCAAGCTCCTCATAGAGCCGGCACAGCCGCTCCATCGCGCCATGATAATAGATCGGATCGTGATGGCCGCGACAGCGCAGCTCCACCACCAGCCGCTGCGCCTTGCCGAGTGCATAGGCACCGACCAGCACACAGCGGTCGGGATTGTCGTGCAGGCGGGCGAGCAGCCGGTCGACCTCGCTGCCGGTGTCCGGATGATGGAAGACCGGCAATCCGAACGTTGCCTCCGTGACGAAGATGTCGCAGGGGACGACCACGAAGGGCGCGCAGGTCGGGTCCGGCCGCCGCTTGTAGTCGCCCGACACGACCACGCGTTCGCCGGCATGGTCGAGCACCAACTGCGCCGACCCCAGCACATGGCCGGCCGGAACCGCGCTGATTTCCACCCCGCCAATGCGCACGGTTTCCCCATAGGCGAGCGGCCTTCCCGGCTGTTCGCCGTAACGGACAGCCATGATCGCCAGCGTCTCGGCGGTCGCCCACACTTCGCCGTGGCCGCCGCGAGCGTGATCGCCGTGACCATGGGTGATCAGCGCCCGCGGCACGGGGCGCGCGGGATCAATCCATGCATCCGCGGGGCGCACATAAATGCCTTCGGGAAAAGGCTCGATCCAGGAACCCAGACGGGGCATCGCGCCGTTATAGTGTGCAAAACCCGGAACCGGTTCCGCGCGAGGAAAGGATTTATTCATGGATGAGAGCCTGTGCGGCGTGATGACCATCGTTGGCCCGCTGCTGTTGCTGGCGGTGCTGATCTGGGCCTTCCTCCGCAACCGGCGCGACACGCGTCCATCGGACAAGGAGCGAACGGAGCAGGCAACCCGTGATCTCTACGAGACCGAGGAACGGCGGCATCGCGAGGGGACTGACGGCCTCTGAGCTCTCTTCCGCAACCGGTCGAGAATTGGTTCGCGGCTCGCGGCTGGCAGCCGCGCCGACATCAAATGGCGATGCTCGACGCAGCCCGCGCCGGTCGCAGCGCGCTACTGGTCGCTGCCACCGGAGCAGGCAAGACCCTGGCCGGCTTCCTGCCGACGATCTGCGACCTGATCGAGTCTGATCACCCCTCCCCTTCAGGGGAGGGGTTGGGCTGGGGCGGTGCCCGTTCCGCAGCGCCCGATGACAAAGCCCCACCCCCAGCCCCTCCCCTGAAGGGGAGGGGAGAAGTTGGCCTCCACACCCTCTACGTTTCACCGCTGAAGGCGCTCGCGGTCGATGTTCAGCGTAACCTGCTGACGCCGATCAGCGACATGGACCTGCCGATCAGGGTCGAGACGCGCACCGGAGATACGCCGTCGGACCGCAAGGCGCGGCAGCGTTCACGGCCTCCACACATTCTGCTCACCACGCCGGAGTCGCTCAGCCTGCTGCTCAGTTATCCGGACAGCGCCTCACTGTTCGCCAGCCTCAAGACGATCGTGATCGACGAGTTGCATGCGTTCGCCAAGGAGAAGCGCGGCGACCTGCTCGCGCTGGCGATGGCCCGGCTGCAACGGCTTTCTCCAGAGCTACGACGAGTCGGCTTGTCGGCGACCATTTCCGATCCACTAGCCTACCGCCGCTGGCTGTCCCCCTCAGCCAGCCCGGCTGAGGTTGAACTCGTCGAGGGGGACCTGGGCGCCGAGCCCGATCTGTCGATCCTGATTCCGGAAGGGCGCGTGCCGTGGGCGGGACATAGCGGCCGTTATGCCGCGCGCGAGGTGATGCGGCTGATCGAACAGCACAAGACGACGCTGGTATTCACCAACACGCGCAGCCTGTGCGAGTTGATCTTCCAGGACCTGTGGGCAGTGAACGAGCAGGGTCTGCCGATCGGAATTCACCACGGCAGCCTCGATCTCGCCGCCCGTCGCAAGGTCGAAGCGGCCATGGCTGACGGTCGCTTGCGTGCGTTGGTAGCGACGGCCAGCCTCGACCTGGGGATCGACTGGGGGGACGTCGACCTCGTCATTCAGATGGGCGCCCCCAAGGGTAGCTCGCGGCTGCTGCAGCGGATCGGCCGTGCCAATCATCGGCTCGATGAACCGAGCCGCGGAGTGCTGGTCCCCGGCAACCGCTTCGAATATCTCGAAGGCCAGGCCGCGCTGGACGCAATCGACGAAGGCGAACTCGATCCGGAAGATTTCCGGCAGGGGACACTCGACACGCTCGCCCAGCATATTCTTGGCCTCGCCTGCGCCAGCCCGTTCACTGAGGCCGAGTTGCTGGCTGAAGTTCGATCAGCCGCGCCCTACTCCGAGATCACCGCCGATACATTGAGCGATGTTCTCGGCTTCATCGCCACCGGCGGCTATGCGCTGAAGGCCTACGACCGGTTCCAGCGGCTTGTTGCCGATGCCGAGGGCCAATGGCGGATTGCTCGGTCCGCCGTCGCGGCTCAGCATCGCCTCAACGCTGGAGTGATCGTCGATGCGCCGATGCTCGACGTCCGCTTCCGTGGCGGCCGCCGGCTCGGCCGGGTCGAGGAAGGCTATGCCGCGACCTTGCTGCCTGGCGACCACATCTTTTTCTCCGGACTGAGCCTGGAAGTTCTGGGCGTTCGCGACACCGACCTGATCGTGCAGGCCTCGTCGAAGCCGGCGCGGATCGTCACCTATGGCGGGCAGCGCATGTCGATGAGCACGCATCTGGCAGACCGCGTTCGCCGGTTCCTGTGCGAGCGATCCGAATGGACGCGATTTCCCGACGATGTTCATGAGTGGCTGGAAGTTCAGGCGCGCCGCTCCCGGCTCCCGCAGCCGGACGAACTGCTGGTCGAGACCTTCGCGTTCGAGCGCCGCCACTTCATGGTCGCCTACAGCTTCGAAGGCTGGAATGCGCACCAATCGCTGGGAATGTTGCTGACGAAGCGGATGGAGAAGGCCGGGCTCAAGCCGCTCGGCTTCGTCGCCAACGATTATGCGCTTGCCTGCTATGGGCTCGAGCCGATCGTCGACCCGCGGCCGCTGTTTTCGCCCGACATTCTTGAGCGGGAATTCGTTGAATGGGTCGAGCAGTCCAATCTGCTCAAGCGGGCGTTCCGCGAAGTGGCGGTGATCGGTGGCCTGGTGGAACGGCAGCATCCCGGAAAGCGCAAGTCGGGCCGTCAGGTCACCTTTTCGACCGATCTCATCTACGATGTTCTGCGCCGCTACGAACCCGACCATCTCCTGCTCAAGGCCGCCTGGAACGACGCTCGCGCACGGATGACGGAGCTCGGCCGCCTCGCCCGGCTGGTCGATCGCGCCGCGGCAACCATGGTCCATGTTGCTGCCGAGCGGATCACTCCCATGGCCGTGCCGCTGATGGTGATCGTTGGTCGCGAGGGCTTGCCCCCCGGCGCGGCTGACGAGTCGATCCTGATGGAGGCAGAGGCGCTGGCGCAGGAAGCGATGCGGCTCGACTGACGGCGTTCCGAAGACCACCGAACCGGTAGGCCTTGTGATCGCTGCCGCCATCTGCTCAGCCAGTGCGATGTTATTGAGAATCATCGCTTTGGTCATTCTTCCGGCGCTGCTGGCCGGGTGCGTCGTCGGCACGGTCGCCAAAACCGCGGTCGAAGTTGCGACGCTTCCGGTGAAGGTGGTCTCCGCCGGGGTGGACGCGGCGACGACCAGCCAGTCCGAGGCCGACGAGAAGCGTGGACGGGAGCTGCGCAAGGCCGACGAGGAGCGCGTCCGGCGAGAGCGGGAGGCGGCCAGCTCACGACAACCGCAGTAGCGCCCTTCCTGCCGAACCCACCTTCCGGTTATGAGCGGCGATGCGCTACTTCCTCGATTGCGAATATAATGGGTTCGGCGGCGAGCTGCTGAGCCTCGCGCTGGTCCCGTCCGATCATAGCGAGGAGTTTTATGTCACGCTGGCGGGCTCTCAGCCGGTCGAGCCATGGGTCAAGCGCCACGTCATCCCTTTTCTCGATCATGTGCCGGCTGGACTGGTCTCGCCACGCCTTGGCAGCGAACAGGCGGCGGTTGCGCTCGCTGCCTGGCTTGCCGGCGACTTGGACCCTGAGGTCGTCGCCGACTGGCCCGACGACATCGCCTATTTCTGCCGGCTCCTGACCGTCGCTCCGGGCCGCATGGTCCCGGTGCCGCCCCTTCGCTTTCAGCTGCTGACGCATCACAATTTCAGCACCGCAGCGGCCAGCGCCGTGCCGCACAACGCGTTGCATGACGCGCGCGCGCTGAGGGATCATGTCCTTCAGATGGAGCGTTGACGGGCAATGGCTGAACCCGGAACCGTGATCGGCTGGAAGCTGGACCGGTCGCAACGCGCGGAATTGCTCGGCGACTACCCCGCCCGTTATTCAGACGCAGATGCCGACCATGTCACGCTTGAGACGAACGCTCGCGACAAGCCTCTCCCGAACCCGGTGACGGCTGAGATCATCGGCCATGCCGACGATGGCGACAGCCTGGAAGCCATGGTGGTTGCAATCGACGGCACCAGTGACCGGCCCGATGGCTCGACCTTTCATATCACCTGGTCGCTGGACAAGGGGAAAGGGCGGCGGGCGCGCGAAAGCAATGACCTGCTTCGCGGGCGCCCTTGGACCCCGTTCGATCAAGCCATCCCGATCAGTCTCACTCCGGCCCGGTTCTGACGATGGACTCCGCGTGCACGCCAAGGAACGGAATCCGGCTGTTCCTCGATTGCGATGGAGTGCTTGCGGACTTCGACGCCGGAGCCCGGCACCTGCTGGGAATGTCGCCGGAGCAATTCCAGGCGCGGCACAGCATTCGCGAATTATGGCGGCGGCTTGCAAGGGCGCCCGATTTCTATGCGCGCCTGCCGGAGATGCCTGACGCGCGGACGCTGTTCGATGCCGTCGCGCATCTCGACCCCACCATTCTGACCGGCCTTCCGCTCGGCGACTGGGCCGCGCCGCAGAAAGTGCGCTGGGCTGCAGAACATTTTCCCGGAACGCGCATTATTACCTGCATGGCTCGGGACAAGTTTCGCCACATGACCGGACGCGACGTCTTGGTCGACGACCGCGAAGATCATCGAGATAAATGGGAAGCTGCTGGCGGGACATTCATCCATCATCGCAGTGCGCGCCAGAGTCTGGAGGAACTTTCCCGGATTTTCCCGTCGATTGCGCTGGCGCAATGAAAAAGGCCCCTCCGGGCAGAGGGGCCTTAGAGAATTATTCACGAAAAATCTGATCAGGCCGCTTCGGACAGATCGTCCTTCTCAACCCATTCCGGCCAGAACAGCGGCTCACGGTTGGACCATCCCGGCGCAGTCGCGGCGCTCTCGCTAATCGACTGCAACAGGTGACGCCGCCGCTCCGGATGGAGGTGCGGCAATGCCGCTGCGGCACAGAACGCCGCCGGAAGCCACGGCCGCGATGCTGCACCAATCAGCCGCTCATAGAGGAAGCGGTAGGCCGAAAAGCTCGGCAGCCGATCCTGTCCGAGATCGAACGCGGACAAGGTAACCAATTGTCCAAGGAAGGGTTCGATCGCATCAAGCCCGCTATCGTCCGGGACCTGAAGACGAAGGCTCTCCAGCTGCTTGTATAAGCGCGACTGGGCCCGCATCGACGCAATTTCCGCCGCATCCCGCGCCCACAGCTCGATCGCATCCTCGCGTTCGAACCCGATGTCTAGCGACCGACGAATATAGCGCTGCGTCGACTTCGAAAAATTGGCGAACTCTTTGAGTTCCGTCAGTAGTAACGCACCGCCAGAGGATGGCTTGGTACGCGTGGCCATGACCCGACTCCTTCTGCCCTAGGAAGGATCATGTGCTGGTTCCGCTTGCCAAATGCTTAACCATGATCCCCCGCCCCCGATTCATAAGGAATCACAATTCGATCGAGTCGGCAAGCCCGCTCGTTGTGCGGTGCAGCAATCGGGCAACTATTTTCGTGGATTATTTTTTTCCGGGTAGCCTGATGAGGGCACCGGTTCATTGATATTGCCCGGTTGCGCAGCGGCGCTTGGGTCGGACGCATCCATCGATTCATCGCTGCCGACATCGGCCTTGGCATTGAGGTCGTCGGGATTTTTCTTGAGCTTTCGTTCCAGCTCGGGCTCCGGCGGCCGTGGCTGGGCCGAAGGATGAATCGAGGCGTCCGGTTTGCGATCGTCTGTCACTGGATTGATCCTTTGCAACTTTTCGCCACCAGAACGATCACCGACGGTCGCCCGTTCCCCCTCGCCGGCAGATTGCGAACCTCTTGCAACCGCGCCGGTAACCGCGACGTCCATGGCGACATTGCCGACGGTTCGGAACATGTCGGGGATCGTTTCGACCGCGATCAGCAAGGCGAGCGGTTCGACCGGGAGCCCCATCGCCAGGCAGATGGGTGCAATTGAGGTAACGAAACTCACCTGTCCCGGAAGACTGACGGTGCCATAGGTTGTCACCGCCGCCACGAGCACTCCCGCTACGACTTGCCAGAAGCCAAGCTCGATTCCGAGCCAGTGGGCGACATAGATGGCGACGCCCATGTTCATGGCCGGCCCGGTCGCCCGCATCAGC
The DNA here is from genome assembly GCA_946480515.1 of uncultured Sphingomonadaceae bacterium. The sequence continues at coordinate 11,887 of CAMLKX010000013.1, forward strand.
GCGACGGCAAGGGGCAGAGTCACGTCGGCGCTGCGTTCCGGCACGCCAAGCCGCTGCGCCGCCTGTAGCATGGCCGGGAGCGACGCAAGCGAGGACTGAGTGGAAATGGCGACCGCCTGCGGCGCGATCATCGCTCTGGCGAATGTGCCGAGCCGCCACCTCGCTCCGGCCATCGCCACGCCGTAGCCAGCCAACAGGATCAAGAGGCCAAGCGCGGATACCAGCAGCACATAGTGAATGAGGCCGCCGAGAGCCGCCCCACCAGCGCCTGCCCCAACCGCGAATGCCAGCGCGAAAACGCCCACCGGCGCAAGCCACAGGACCCAGCGGATGACGATTAGCAGCGCCTCTCCTGCCGCTTCGAAGAACGAGAAGATCATCATCCGGCGTTGGCGATCCAGGCGGGTCACCGCGACGGCGAAGGCCAGCGTAAAGACGACCAGCTGCAAGATGCGGTCGGCCGCGGCCGCTGCGATCGGATTCTGCGGAATGATGCTGCGGAGGAAGTCATGAACCGTCGGCACCGCCGCCGCAGCCGCGCCGGCGTCCACGCTGGCGAGCCCGGCCCGAAGTGCGTCCGCCGCCTCGGCCGGAAGCGGGAACCAGCCGATGAGCCACGGCATGGCCACAGCGCCGAACACCGCCGAGCAGGTCAGGACGATCGCGAACCACAACACCGAGCGCCCGGCGACCCCGCCGGACCGCGCCGCGTCGCTGCCGCCGACTAGGCCGGTGATGAGCAGCGTCACGATCAGTGGAATCACAGTCATCCGCAATCCATCGAGCCACATGCCGCCTACAGTCGCGGCAAGCTCGATCGCCGGCTCGCGCCATCCGCCACCCATGCGCGTGATCGCAATCCCGCCGATCAAACCGGCAAGGAGCGCGCCGAGTACCAGCAAGGTACCTCGGCCGCCGCCGCGAGTGGCAACTTCGCTCAAATCGCCCCCTTCCAAGTCCTTTGCAGCTTGCTAACGCGTAACGGTGCCTAGCGCCAAGCTTGCGCGGCAAACCCGTTGCAATTTTCCATTAAATGCATAGCGTTGAACTGACGTCATCTGGGAGGGTGATTGATGGCTACGACTGTCGGCAATGCAGAGCGGCTTTCGGCGGAGCGGCGCTTTTACACGCGCATGGCGCTGTTTCTGGTCGCCATCGTCTTTATTGGCTTCGCCCCCAGCTTTTACCTGCGCGGCCTGGTGACAGTGCCCCGGCCGAACCCGACCCTACCGCTATGGGTCATGCTGCATGGACTGCTGTTCAGCGCGTGGATGCTGTTGCTGGTTGCTCAAACGCAGCTGGTGTCAGCCGGGCGGCGGGATCTGCATATGAAGCTTGGCACTGCCACGATGGTGCTGGCGCTGGCACTGATCCCGCTGATGTATCTCGTTTCCGTGTGGCAGGTCGCCCGCGCCAACCAACCACCGTTCACCGATCCGCTGAACTGGACGATTGTTCCGCTCGCACCCATTCCGGCGTTCGCAACGATGGTCTGGATCGGCTGGTCGCGGCGTCTCCAACCACAAACTCACAAGCGCGCGATGCTGTGCGCGGCCTTGATGATGTCGGATCCGGCGTTCGGCCGCCTGCCGGTCGCTCCGCCAACATTGGCAGGGTTCGCCTTCACCAATCTGCTCGCCCTGGCGACCTTCATTCCGTTGGTGATCTGGGATCGACGCACACTCGGCAAGGTGCACCCGGTTACCTTGCTTGGGCTGTCGCTCTTCGCGATCGCCCTGCTGGTGCGGCTTGCCTTCCTCGCGACGGGAGCATGGGCGCCGATCGCGCAGCAACTGCCCGGCATCTGAGGCGGTCCGGCACGGAGTCTGTGCTGGAACGTTGGATAAGGTAACTTCTGCTTGCAGGAGAGAGTCCGATGTCCCTTGCCCGCGTCGTTTCCCTGCTCGGATTGGTCACCGCAATACCGGCTTTAGCCCAGCAGCTCCCTACCGTCCCGGTGGCGCTTCACAGCTACTCCTATGCTCCAAGCCCGATCAGGCTGCAGGCTGGACGGCCGGTGCGGCTGTTCTTCACCAACGCCGCCAGCAAAGGCCATGACTTTACGGCTCGGCGATTCTTCGCCTCCGCGCGGATTCTTTCGGGGAGCGCCCCAGAGGGCGAAGTCGAGCTGCGGCCGGGACAGAGCAGTTCCATCGACCTAATTCCATCGCGTGGCCGCTACCAGGTTCATTGTGGTCACTTCATGCACAAGCAGCTGGGGATGAGGTCGGAGATCATCGTCGAGTAGCGTCTCTCCGGCGTGCTCCTCCGCGACGGCCGATCAGGCGCTCGACCGCCTCATGACTGCTGGCCTCCGCACCCGCTTCGCGTTCCAATTCCTCGCGGATCCGCTCGAGCTCAGCTTCGGTCAGATGCTCAATCCCGATGAAGCGGTTTCTCGCATGGCCGACAGCCCGAATGATCTCGTCAAGCTTAGCCTGGATTGCGGCGCCGTCCCGGTTTTGCTGGTTCTGAATCAGGAACACCATCAGGAAGGTCACGATGGTGGTTCCGGTGTTGATCACCAATTGCCACGTGTCGGACCAACCGAACAAGGGCCCGCTGATCGCCCAAACCAGCACAATCGTCAGCGCGAGAATGAAGGCCCACGGCCGCCCTGCCGCTGCGGCGACCCGCCCGGCGATTTGTTCGAAGATCCGTTTCATACCGTCTCCCCCGGTTGTCGCTCAACCGCGATCCTGGCGCTGTCAACGAGTCGACATCAAAGCCACGCGGAAGCTATCTACAGCCCGTCGAATCCCTCAAAGGTCAGGGGACTTGATCATGAACGATCGCCTTCCGCAACTTGACCGCGTGTTCGTGACTGACGCCGGACTTGAGACCGATTTCATCTACAATCGCGGCTTCGATCTGCCCTGCTTCGCCGCGATTACGTTGCTTCAAAACGAAGCTGGTCGAACAGCGCTGGAGGAGTATTTCCGCTCCTTTCTCGCTCTTGCGCAGGAGTATGGGACCGGCTGCCTGCTCGAAAGCGCGAGCTGGCGCGCGGGCCGCGATTGGGCCCAACCGCTCGGCCTCAGCCTGGACGAGCTGGCGGACTTCAATCACCAGGCCGTCACGATGCTGGCAGAGCTCAAGAAGCAATTCGGCGGCAGCGGTCTCCCCATCGTCGTCAGCGGCTGCATCGGTCCACGCGGCGACGGCTATGATCCGGGTACGATCATGACCTCGAGCGAGGCGCACTCCTATCATGGGTGGCAGGCGAATATGCTGGCTGCGGCAAGGCCCGACCTGCTGTCGGCGATCACCATGACCAACATGCCGGAGGCAATCGGCATCGCCCAGGCGGCTCGGGACCTTGCACTGCCGGTGGTGATCTCATTCACGGTCGAAACAGATGGGCGAATCCCGGCCGGAGAGACGATCGAGGCGGCGATCCGTGCAGTCGATGCGGCTACTGACTGCTATCCCGCTTACTATATGATCAATTGCGCCCACCCGACGCACTTCATGGACGTGCTTGGGCCGGGCGAGTGGTCGCGACGCATCGGCGGGGTCCGCGCCAACGCCTCATGCTGCAGTCACGCCGAGCTGGACAGGATGACCGAGCTTGATAGCGGCAACCCGGCAGAACTGGCGCAGCTGTATCGGCAGATTCGACAGGCGCATCCGCAGATCCAGGTGCTGGGAGGATGTTGCGGAACGGACCTGCGCCACATCACCGAGATCGCGAAAGCTTGCGTCGCGGCGCCGATTGCTGCGGCGAACTAATCCTTGAAGGAATGGGTGCCGAATCGCGTTGGCGCATTCTTGCTGCTGATCGCGGCAGCCCTTGCGCTGCCACCGAAAGCTCACGCCACGGCAAAGCCGCCACTGGTTCTCGCCGCCGCAAGCCTGCAGGAGGCTCTGAGCGAAGCAGCGGCGTCCTACACAGCCGCGGGCCATCCGCGACCGGTCATTTCCTTCGCCGCGTCATCGGCGCTAGCGCGTCAGATCAGCGTGGGAGCGCCGGCCGACATCTTCATCTCCGCCGACGAGGAGTGGATGGATTTCGTTGGCAAGCAGGGACTGCTTCGGAAATCCAGCCGGGCATCATTTCTCACAAACCGCCTTGTGCTCATCGCCCCCGCGCGCCAACCGCTGCGCTTGAGGATCGCGCCGCGCTTCGCACTAGCTGCGGCGCTCGGTTCCGGGCGGCTGGCAATGGCCGATCCGGCGGCGGTGCCCGCCGGCAAATATGGCAGGGCCGCTCTGATCCGGCTGGGCGTGTGGCGGGCCGTCCAGCCGAAGATCGTCGCCGCGGAGAATGTCCGCTCCGCCCTGCTGCTGGTGAGCCGCGGCGAAGCGCGCGCGGGGATCGTCTACGCGACCGATGCCCGTTCCTCCCGCGACATCGCCGTCGCCGGAATGTTTCCGACAGCGTCGCATCCGTCGATCACCTACCCGCTGGCGATCCTTGCACGCAGCCGCAACCCGGAGGCCGCGCGATTCCGTCAATTCCTGTTGTCGCCTCGCGCCGCGGCGATCTTTCGCAAATATGGGTTTGGCATGCGTTCCCCATCGCCCTCTCAAAGGCGCTGAAACGAAATGAGGGCCGGCGTTTCCGCCAGCCCTCAATCGCGCCGAGTTAGGTTGTGCCGGTGTTCGTGAACAGGTTTCCGTTGCCGGTCTCCTGTCGTTCAATCCTGGCTCGCCTCTCTCAGGCGTCGCCTCCTGCTTTGCATCCCTCTTGCGAGTTCCGCATCGCATTTCAGCGGCCCTTCGTGGGACGGTCTTGCCGCGCTGACCCGCTCTGTTTCCAGAGCCGCCGTGCACGGAACAGCCCATCTCTTCCGGCGCCTCGAACCGGCAGTTGAAACATGGTCCTGCTTCCAGGTCCGCTATTCCCGTTGCCGGCGGAGATCGGGGCCGTGGCTCTGGCCGTCCCTTGCAGGAGGGCCGGGACCGTAGTCCCGATCACGAATTGGAGACTGACTCCATTGTGCGAGTCGCTCCAAGCAAAATCATCAATCATCCGCCTGTGGATAACGGGGATTTCGGGGGCGAAATGGTTGCCGTTCTGTTCTTCTC
>CAMLKX010000014.1 GCA_946480515.1 uncultured Sphingomonadaceae bacterium
CTTCCTCCCCCGGCTTCTGCACGCGTACCGTCGCGAGCGTCACGCATGGGACTCGGCGACCGCGAATGGTGGCGAACATGGCGCCCCCAAGCTTTGACAGCTCCACGGACTCTCCTGACCCGCGAACGATTTCCTCAATGGCCGCGCGCGGGACTGCAAAGCTCTGTGTGCCGATGCTCACCGTCAGCGCCGGAATAATTGTCAGGGTGAGCGGCACCCGCAGGGTCATCCGCGTTCCGCGTCCCGGGGAACTGTCCACTTCGACCACGCCGCCGATCCGTTCGACGTTGGAACGGACCACGTCCATTCCGACGCCTCGGCCGGAAATTGCAGTGACAGCCTGCGCGGTAGACAGGCCAGGCTCGAAGATCAGGGCGTAGCGTTCGCGGTCCGGCAGCCGAGCGGCTTCGCTGCTGCTCAGAATTCCCGCGGCTAACGCTTTTTCGATTAGCCGGTCGCCATTGATGCCCCGGCCATCGTCGGCAATGTCGATGAGAATTTGATTGCCGGACTGGCGCGCGGATACCGAAAGGACCCCGATCTCCCGCTTGCCGGCCTTCAGGCGCTCAGCCGGCTGCTCGATGCCATGATCGATCGCGTTGCGAACGATGTGGGTCAGCGGATCGCGGATCATCTCGATCATTTCGCGATCAAGCTCGACATCTCCTCCGTCGATATCGACCAACACCTGCTTGCCGAGTTCGGCCGACAGGTCGCGGACCATTCGAGGGAGGCCGGTGAAAAGATTTTCGATCCGTTGCATCCGGGTACGGGTGATTGCATCGCGCATGTCGGCGATGATCGCCGAGAGACGCTCGAACGCCCCGTCCACCGAGGCCTCGGTCGATGCCTCCCGTAACCGCCGTGCAAGCTCATTACGAGCCAGCACCATGTCCGACACGGAACTCATTACGCGGTCGAGCAATTCGACCGACAAGCGGATCGTCCGCGGCGCGCTGCTAGCCTTGAGCGAGGTGTCGGCCGTCACCGCCGCTGCCGGGGCAGCAGGGAGGTCGCCAGCTTCGCTCATCTCCAACGCGTCGATCAGCGCGGCGTCGCCACCTTCGGGAAATTCGGTGCCGTCGTCGATCGCGGCGATCATGGCCGCAATCTGATCGATGATGGCGAGGACGGCACTGACCAGCGCCGGGTCAGCCTGACGCCGCCCTGCACGGACATCGGCAAGCGCATCCTCGGCCGCATGGCTCAACGCCTCAAGCCGCGGAAACTCAAAAAATCCGCAGTTGCCTTTGACCGTGTGAACGAAGCGAAAAATGGAATCCAGACGCGCGCGGTCGTGCGGTTCGGCTTCCCAGGCCACGATCTCGCTACCGAGAGCTTCGAGCATCTCGCGGCACTCGGCTACGAAATCGGCAATCAGATCGTCCATGCGAAAGGTCCCCGCGCTGATGCCGGGGTTATGGACAGGGCTGGTTAATGTTGAGTTAGTGGTCCGGGTGGACTGCCGCACCGATCAGCAGCACATCCTCCGACGGCCGCGACATCTGAATTTCTCCGCCCGCCTGCCGCGCCAAACCATTGGCCAGCCAGGCCGCCGCCGCTCTCGGCTCAATGGCCGCATCTCCAGGGCCCTTCACCAACATTTCGCCGATTTGCGGATCGAGGACGATGCGGGGTCCTTCGGCCCGGATAACCAGTTCCAGCGCAGATCCGTTCCGCTCCGCGCCCACATCCAGCCGGCCGCCCCGGACTAGCGAGTCTCCGGCGATCATTGCGAGGTTGAGCAGCAGCTTGACCGCGCTTTTCGGCAGGCGTTCGTCCTCGACCATCCAGCCAAGCTCAATTCGCTTCTCCGGCCCAAACAACCCCTCGAGGGCGGCGCGGGGCTCCCGCGTGTCGACCTCTTCACCGAAGCCACCGGCAGCACCGAATGCCAGGCGAAAGAATTTGAGCTTGCTGGCCGTGGTGCGGGCACTCTCGGACAGCAATTCCAGGCAGCGCGCGCGCATCTCCGGGTCTTGCTCGTCGGCGAGAAGCTCAATGCCGTTGCTGAGCGCACCAACAGGAGACATGAGGTCGTGACAAAGGCGCGAGCATAGCAGGCTGGCGAAGTCGAGGCTGTCCATGGGCGCCCTGTCTAGTGACCGAACCGATCAGCGCAAGCGCCCATCACCTTGAAAATCCGTCACCCCGCTCCATATCGTTGCAACATGGCCGGGGGGCATCAGAGCATCGTGATTTCCTTGTCGCCGTCGCATGCGGGCTGGCGTCTCGATCGAGCCCTTGCCGACGCCGTGCCGACGTTATCGCGGGAGCGGTTGAAAGCGCTGATCCGTGCTGGTTCGCTCCAGGCTTCAGGCCAACTGGTACGCGATCCAGCGGTAAAGGTTCGCGGCACCGAGCAGTTCTCGCTGCAGGTTCCCGAGCCGGAACCGGCACATAATATCGGTGAGGAAATCCCCCTCACAATCGTCTTCGAAGACGATCATCTGCTGGTCGTCGACAAGGCTGCCGGGATGGTCGTTCATCCCGCCGCGGGAAACCGGGCGGGCACGCTCGTGAATGCCCTGCTCCATCACTGCGAGGGGCGGTTATCGGGCATTGGCGGTGTTGCGAGGCCGGGGATCGTCCACCGGATCGACAAGGACACGTCCGGCCTGCTGGTGGTGGCCAAGACCGACGTTGCTCATGAAGGCCTTAGCCGGCAGTTCGCCGCGCACAGTATCGACCGGCTTTACAAGGCGATCGTGGCCGGCATTCCGGTCCATTCGAGCGGCACCGTTGACGCGCCACTGGCACGATCGGCGACGGATCGAAAGAAGATCGCGATCGTTAAGGATGGGCGTGGAAAACGTGCGGTCACGCACTGGAAGAAATTGAAGGCGTTGCGGGAATCCGCACTGGTTGAATGCCGGCTGGAAACGGGCAGGACGCATCAGGTTCGGGTTCACATGGCCTCGATCGGTCACCCCCTGCTTGGTGATCCGGCTTATGGACGGGTGAGCCAGCGGCAGCGGGAGCTACTGCGGGAGCTTGGCTTCCACCGGCAGGCGCTTCATGCCGCTGAACTCGGGTTTACACATCCGGTAACCAAACAGCGGCTAAGGTTTGAGAGCGCGATGCCGCAGGATATGCAGGAATTGTTCAGCGCCCTCATGGTATAGGATTTGCGAGGGATGCGACCGCAACAGCGGCGTTGACCCAGGGAGAATGACAATCATGGCACAGGTTAGTTCGGCACTTTCAATCCCCGCAACGGGTGGGGAAGCCGGCCTCAACCGTTACCTGAGCGAGATCAAACGGTTTCCGATCCTCGCTCCGGAAGAGGAATATATGCTGGCCAAGCGCTGGCGCGAGCATGGCGACACCGAAGCTGCCGCCAAGCTGGTCAACTCGCACCTGCGGCTCGTGGCCAAGATCGCGATGGGCTATCGCGGTTATGGCCTTCCGGTGAGCGAGCTCATCTCCGAGGGCAACATCGGCCTGATGCAGGGCGTCAAGAAGTTCGAGCCCGATCGCGGGTTTCGCCTGGCGACCTATGCCATGTGGTGGATCCGCGCCTCGATCCAGGAATTCATTTTGCGGTCGTGGAGCCTGGTCAAGCTTGGCACCACCGCGGCTCAGAAGAAGCTGTTCTTCAATCTTCGCCGAATGAAGAACCAGATCGACGCGTTCGAGGAGGGCGACCTCAAGCCGGCCGACGTGACCAAGATCGCCACCGATCTTGGCGTCAGCGAGGAAGAGGTCGTGTCGATGAACCGCCGCATGGGCATGGGCGGCGACACTAGCCTCAACGCTCCGCTCAAGGACACCGATGGCGAAGGCCAGTGGCAGGACTTCCTGGTCGACTCCGGTCCGCTGCAAGACGAGCGGATCGCCGAAGCGGAGGAAAGCCGTGTTCGTCACGAGCTGCTGGTCAAGGCGATGGAATCGCTCAATGATCGTGAGCGTCATATCCTCACTGAGCGGCGCCTCGCCGAGGAGCCGAAGACGCTTGAGGAGCTCAGCCAGGTCTATGACGTCAGCCGCGAACGGATCCGCCAGATCGAGGTTCGGGCATTCGAGAAGCTGCAGGCGGCTCTGATCCGCATGGCCAGCGAGCAGCGGCTGCTGCCGGCGGCCTAAGCGCGGGAGCGCCGGTCACTCGCCCTTGGCCGACTCAGTTCCTGGTGGTCCCGGCGCGGCTTCGCCCAGCGTCGGACCTTCCGCGGCCTCTTTTTGGCTCGCCCCATCGTCCGCGGGATCGGCCACATGGTCGGCGGCCCAGGCGCCGCGCTTACCCAGCGGCATTGGCTCTCCAGTCGTGCTGTCCCTGGCGGTCTGATGCTCGACCTCGCTGTTCAGCTCCGCGCCGAATACGAACACATAGGCCGACAGGTAAAGCCAGGTCAGGAGTGCGGCGATCGCTCCCAAGGATCCGTAGGTTGCGCCGTAGTTGGTGATCCGAGTGATATAGAAGCCGAACAGGACGGTCAGCAGCAACCAGCCGATGGCGCTGAAGAGCGAACCCGGCGTGATCCAGACCCAACGCGCGTCCTCACGCGAGGGACCGAAGCGATACAGCGTCGCCGCAACCGACGCTGCGATGAGGATCAGGGCAACATAGGAGACCGCCTTCCCAACCCCCACCAATAGACCGGAAGCGCGCGGGATCAGGCGATCGAGCGAAGTGACGGCAGTGGTAGCGGCCAGAGCGAGCAACAGCATCAGCAGCGCCGCAACGGTCATCGTGATGGCCAGCAGGTAGAATTGGACCAGGCTCCGCTTTTCCTTTTCCTGGTAGGCGATGTTGAGCGCCATGATGATCGCCGCTGCAGCGTTGGTGCCGCCGTACAGCGCGACTCCAAAGGCAGCGAGGATTGCGAGTCCCTTCGTGCCTTCGGACGCCTGAACCGCATTCATGAGTTGTTCGCCGATCAGCACGGCGATCTCGGACGGCAGCACCGTGGTCATCGCCTGCATGTTGCGAATGACTGTCTGCGGCTCGGCAAAAAAGCCGTAACCGAGGATGACGATGCCGAGCAGCGGGATGATGGCGAGGAAGCCGTAGAACGCTACTCCTGCCGCAACCAGACCAGTATTGTCGATCCAGCTCTGGTTCCAGGTTCGTCTCGCGATCTCCTTCCACGCCTTGAGGGGCATCTGCCACGGCGTGAAGGCAGTGCGCCCATGCCGGTCCATCGGGACCCGTCCCTGATTCACTTTCAGCATCTCGCCGGTTGAGCGCTCATCACGCGTTCGCGTTCCTCAAAAATCGGGTTCCCGCTCTTGCAAAGTCCGCGAAACGGACCGACGCTGTGGCATCGAAGTGCGCAGCCGCGCCTTCTCGCGACTCGCGCCCGCAATTCGGACGAAGGAGAGTCGCATGCCTGGAGAAGCCAACGGCACCCGAGTCATCGCGCTGGTCGGACCGGCCGGCGCGGGGAAGACAAGCCTAGCCGAAGCGATCTTGTTCGCCAGCGGAGCCACCGATCGCCAAGGGTCAGTCGATGCCGGGTCAAGCATCGGGGATTCCAGCGTTGAGGCCCGCACCAGGGGCGGCTCGACCGAGCTCAACGCGATGCACTTCGACTATCTGGGCGATCACTATGCCCTGATCGACTGCCCTGGCTCGATCGGGTTCGCGGCGGACGGCGCGTACGGCGTCGCCGCCAGCGATCTGGCGATCGTCGTCGTCGATCCGGATCCGGCCCGCGACGAGCTTGGTGTTCCGCACATGATCTTCGTCAATCGGATTGATCAGGCGCACTCGCCGATCCGTGAGCTGATCGCGGCGCTGCAACCGATGAGCATCACGCCGCTGATCGCCCGCCAGGTGCCGCTCCGTCAGGGCGACAAGATCACTGGCTTCATTGACGTCGCGCTTGAGCGGGCGTTTCAATATCGACCGGGCAAGCCGTCCGAAGTCATTGCCATCCCCGACCAGGTGCTGGAGCGGGAACATGAGGCGCGCGCGCAATTGCTCGAGCGGCTTGCCGACCATGACGATGTGCTGCTGGAGCAGATCCTGCTCGATCAAACCCCGGAGCCCGATACCATTTTCGCCGATCTGGCGAAGGAGACCGCTGATAATCTTGGCGTGTCGATCCTGTTCGGCTCAGCAAACTCCGGGGCGGGAGTCAGACGGCTGCTTAAGGCCATTCGTCATGAAACCCCCGCTCCGCGCGTCACGGCGCAGCGGCTGGACGCTGGCTCTCCCTCGGTGCTCGCATTGAAGGTCAGCCACGCCGGTACGCTCGGACGTGCCGTCATCTGCCGGGTGTTTGGCGGGGCGATCGAAGAAGGTGCGGAACTGCACGACAGCGATCGGCAGACAATGCGGATCGGCGCGATTTTCGCCGTGCAGGGCGAACGGATGCAGAAGGTCGGGCGGGCAGCGGAAGGCGATCTCGTTGCGCTTGGCAAAGTCGACCGGTTGCGCGCCGGCCAGTGGCTGTCCGCCGGGACTGCACCGCCGGCTCCCAGCGTCACCCTCCCCGCCCGCAACTGCACGCTCGCGATTGAGCCAGCCGACCGCAAGGATGACGTCAAGCTGTCGGGTGCTCTCGCAAAGCTGATCGAAGAGGACGTCTCGCTGCGGCTCGAACAGGACGACGCCAGCCACGAGATGCGCCTCCAGGGGGTGAATTCCGAACAGTTGGCCACAGTCCTTGCCCGGCTCAAGCGTCGCTATGGTGTGGAGGCAACTTCGCGGCCACCAGCAGTCGGCTACCGTGAATCGATTCGGCGCTCAGTGACTCAGCGGGGTCGGCACAAGAAGCAGTCAGGCGGCCACGGCCAATATGGCGACGTCATCATCGAAGTGTCTCCCCTGCCCCGCGGCGAGGGCTACCGCTTCGAGGACCGGATCACCGGCGGCGCGATCCCGCGACAGTGGATCCCCGCCGTCGAACAGGGAATCAAGGATGCAATGGCGCGTGGTCCGCTCGGCTTCCCCGTCGTCGATGTCGCCGTGACCCTGACCGACGGCAGCTACCACAGCGTGGACAGCAGCGAACTCGCGTTCCGGCTCGCCGGGCGGCTGGCAATGAGCGAAGCCCTCGCCGCAGCATCGCCGCACCTGCTCGAACCGATGCAGCGGGTCGTTATCCATACTCCCAACCACGCGACATCGCGAGCCAGTGGCGCGATCTCCAGCCGGCGCGGCCAGGTGCTTGGGATTGCGCCGCGTGACGATTGGACAGGCTGGGATCGGATCGACGCCATGCTTCCCGACAGCGAGCTTCCCAGTCTGGATGCGGAGCTTCGCTCGGTCAGCCAGGGGCTCGCGACCTATGAGGCGCAGTTCGACCATCTCGCGGAGGTGAACGGCAAGCTTGCAGACGGCGTTGTTCAGCAACGCCAAACCGAGCTGGCCTGAACCCCTCAGCGGGAGCCGAGGCCGCTCACCACCGCGATGGGAGTCCAGGTGCCGAGGTCGAACTCGGACGCGAAGCTCTCCGGAAACGGCTCGCCGGCGTGGATGCCGCCACTGACGAAGACGCAATCAAAGCCGTTGCGGGCCGCTCCGAGCACGTCGGTGGGTAGCCCATCTCCAAGCGCCAGCACCGATTCTCGCGCGGGATTTCCCGCGAGCTGAAGCGCATGGTCGTAGATCGCGTGGTGCGGCTTGCCGTACCATTCCACCCGTCCGCTAAGCTGCTCATAGACTTCGGCCAGCGCTCCGGCGCAGGGCTCCAGGTGACCGCCGCGAACCACGACCCGATCGGGGTTGAGGCAGTGCAGCAGCACGTTGCGGCTGGCCCATTCTTCCAGGTCCGCTCGATAATCCGCCACCTGAAGCCGCTCGCCATCGAGGCCGGTGCAAACCAGCTCCTGCGATTGCGCCGCAGGGACGATCTGAACTCCGCGGCCTTCCAGAACAACGCGATCGCTCGGCCAGCCGAGGAAGCCGACGGGGCGCGGCGGGTGAGTGACCGCGGCAATTCCCGCCTCTCCGCTCGCCGAAATTCCGTCCCAGCATCCGCGCGGCAGCCCGATCCCGTCGAGCTGTTCGGCGACTGCTTCCGCCGTCCTGGGAGCATTGGTGATCAGGATCACCGACCGGCCCTCCGCGCGCCACTGGTACAGCCGCTCGGCAGCGCCGGGATAGAGATGGACCCCGTCGTGGACGCAGCCCCAGATGTCGCACAAGATGGTTTGGTATCGCCGATCCAGCTGATCGAGGAAATGGCCCGTCATACGGGCTGCGGCGGCGGCGCGATGGCTTCGTCTACGATCTGCGGATGATCCGGTTCGCCCCTGGCGACCACCGTCGCGGCGGTGAGGTCACCAGCGACGTTGAGCGTGGTCCGGCACATGTCGAGGAAACGATCGACGCCAAGCACCAGACCAATCCCTTCGGGCGGCACCCCTATCATCCCAAGGATTAGGGCAATCACCGGCAGCGACCCGGCCGGTACCCCTGCCGTGCCGATGCCGCCAAGGATGCAGATCGCGAGCACCGTCGCCTGCTGCGCCAGCGTCAGCTCGACTCCGAAGAACTGGGCGAGGAACAGCACCGTCACCCCTTCGAACATTGCCGTTCCATTCTGGTTAGCGGTGGCGCCGATCGTCAGCACGAACCGCGAGACCCGCGGCGGAAGCTTCAGCCGGAACTCCGCTACCCGAAGGGCGGTCGGCAGGGTGGCGTTGGACGAGGCGGTCGAGAAGGCCATCACCAGCGCCTCCTGCGACTGGCGGAAAAACCAGCGCGGCGAAACCCCGCCAAACAACTTGAGCACAAGCGGATAGACAATGAACATCTGCGCGCCGAGCGCGAGCAGCACCACGCCGACATAGGCCCCTAGCCGCAACAGCAGGTCCCAGCCGAACACTGCGGCGAGATTGAACATGAAGCAGGCTATCGCGATCGGGGCGAAACGGATGATCAGCGAGATCAGCCGCATCGATACGTGGAAGATGCCCTCGATCGCTGCCTGGAGCTGATTTGCCGGCTTGCTGTCGGTGATCAGCAGTCCGATCCCGAACACCAGGGCGAAGAACATGACCGCGAGGATGTCGTTGTCTGCCGCCGCGGCCACGACATTGTTGGGAATGATGGCCAGAAACGCGCTCACGCCTTGCGGCTTGCCTTCCTGACCGCTGATGATCGCTCCGGCACCCTCGCGAGCGCCGGCCAGAAGCTCCCGCGCAAGCGCCGGATCGACCCCCGCGCCTGGCTTGAGCAGATTGGTCACTGCCAGTGCGATGACGACCGCAATTGCCGAAACCGCGATGGTGAACAGGAGAGTTCTGAGGCCAACCCGCTTCAGCGCGCGGACGTCCCCCATCTCCGCTATCCCGACCACAAGCGCTGAGAACAGCAGCGGGATGACGAGCATGAACAGCAGCCGCAGGAAGATCTGACCGATCGGGCCGGTCACATAAGTCGTCACCACGTCCACCCAGGCAGCATCCCGGCCAGCCATGTTGACGATCAGGCCGGCTGTCAGGCCGACCAGGAAGCCGATGAGCATTTGCCACTGCAGGGCGATGCCACGCCCGTTCCCCTGGTTCATCGGCCCTCCAATAATCCCCGGAATCAAAGCGTCGCTTCAGTCTGTCAAGCCGCCTGCTCGTAATCCGCGCCGGAACTCCGGGGTTGCATTCGGCATTCTGCTGCTCCAGCGGACTGCCATGCCATTTTCGTCGGATCGTTTGCCGGGCTCAGGCCCGCGCCCTGGAGCGCGTGAAATCGTCGCAATGCTTGCAGCATTGATGGCGCTCAATGCGCTCGCGATCGACAGCATGCTCCCGGCGCTTCCGGCGATCGGCGAAGAACTTGGAGTTACGCTCGCGAATGATCGCCAGCTGGTCATCGTCATCTACATGCTCGGCTATGGCGTCGGCCAGCTCTTCTGGGGGCCATTGGCGGACCGCTTCGGGCGCAAGCCGATCCTGGCAGTCGGCATCTCCATGTACATGGGCTTCGCGGGGCTGTGCGCGATCACCACCAGCTTCACCATGCTGATTGTGGCACGGGCCCTCCAGGGGGCGACGGCGGCGGTCACCCGCGTGCTGACCGCTGCCCTGGCGCGGGATCTCTTTGAAGGCGAAGAGATGGCGCGGATCATGAGCCTGGTGATGATGACCTTCATGCTGGTTCCAATGCTCGCCCCTAGTCTTGGCCAGGCCATTCTGCTCGTGGCCCCTTGGCAAGCGATCTTCGGCCTGCTCGCACTCCATGGCTTGATCATGCTGCTGTGGACATGGCATCGGCTGCCCGAGACGCTCCGCCCTGAATACCGCCGTTCTCTTGCGATCGGTGACATCGCGACTGCGATCCGCCACGCAGCGAGCGAACGACAGTCGATCGGCTACACGCTGGCGATGACTGCGGCGTTTGGCGGGCTGACTGCCTACATCGCCTCGATCCAGCAGATCATCTTCGATGTGTTCCGCCAGCCCGACGCAATTGGACTGGTGTTTGCGGCCATCGCTGCCCCAATGGCGGTTGCATCGTTCGGTAACTCGCTCGTGGTCGGGCGCTACGGGCTGCGCCGGGTGGGCCATAGTGGAGCTTTCGCCTTCTTCCTGGTCACCGCGATCCATCTGGGGGTGGCCTCAATCGCCGAGGAACCGCTGTGGCTGTTCGTGGTGCTGCAAGGGTTGACCATGGCGAGCTTCGCCTTCTCGGCGGCCAATCTAGGGGCGCTGGCGATGGAGCATATGGGTCCGATCGCCGGAACTGCAGCATCCGTACAAGGGGTCACCGCCACCATTGGAGGAGCCGTTATCGGCCTGTTGGTCGGTCAGGCGTTTAATGGCACGCAGCTTCCCTTCCTCATGGGAATGGCTGGGTGCGGACTGGCGAGCGTGATCCTCGTCATGCTGACCGAGCCGCGTCGACTGTTCGAACATCGCCTCCGCCCGGAAACGGCGGACCCGCTGCCTCAGGCGATCTCGGAACTTTAGGAGCGAAAGGCGGAGCTGAAAAACTCCGCCTCTGCCCGTACGGTCTACTCGTCGAGATCGTCGCCTGAGGGGCCGACCATCAGCGCTTCGCCAACCTCGTCCTTGCGGCCGCGAATCGCATTCTCGATGCGTTGGCTCACGTCCGGATGGTCCTTCAGGAACTGCTTGGCATTTTCGCGTCCCTGGCCGATCCGGGTCGAGTCATAGCTGAACCAGGCGCCGGACTTCTCGATCAGGCCAGCCTTGACCCCGAGGTCGAGAATCTCGCCGACCTTCGACACGCCCTCGCCATACATGATGTCAAACTCGACCTGCTTGAAGGGCGGCGCGACCTTGTTCTTGACGACCTTCACGCGCGTCGCGTTGCCGACGATATCGTCGCGATCCTTGATCTGACCGGTGCGGCGGATGTCGAGACGAACGCTGGCGTAGAATTTCAGCGCATTGCCTCCCGTCGTAGTCTCCGGATTGCCATACATCACGCCGATCTTCATCCGCACTTGGTTGATGAAGATGACGGTGCAGCGGGAACGGCTGATCGACCCGGTCAGCTTGCGCAGTGCCTGGCTCATCAGCCGCGCCTGCAAGCCGACATGGCTGTCGCCCATCTCGCCTTCGATCTCAGCGCGCGGGACCAGTGCGGCGACCGAGTCGACCACCAGAACGTCGATCGCGTTCGACCGCACCAGCGTGTCGACGATCTCCAGTGCCTGCTCGCCGGTATCCGGTTGCGAGACGATCAGCTCGTCAATGTCGACGCCAAGCTTCTTGGCGTAGATCGGATCGAGCGCATGCTCGGCGTCAACGAAGGCGGCCGTTCCGCCGCTCTTCTGCGCCTCAGCAATAGCGTGGAGCGCGAGGGTCGTCTTGCCCGAGCTTTCCGGCCCATAGATTTCGATAATCCGTCCGCGCGGAATGCCGCCGACCCCGAGGGCAATGTCGAGGCCGAGCGAACCGGTCGAAATCGTCTCGATCTCGATCTTCTCGCGGCTGCCGAGCTTCATTGCCGAGCCCTTGCCGAACGCCCGGTCGATCTGCGCCAATGCGGCCTCGAGCGCTTTCTGCCTGTCCATTCCGCCTACGTCTCCACCCGATCCGATGATTTTCAGCTGCGCTGCCATTCCCCTGTCTCCTCGTCAATCGAGCGGGTGAACACCCCCCGGTCAAACAGGTTCGTATATGATTTGTTCTATGAGAACAAGAGGGGAACATCTTAGGAGGGCAAGCCCGTCCGGTCAGGCAGTCGCCAGCGCCGCCTCCAGAGCGGGAGTGACCCGGTCGATCGTATAGGGTTTTTCGATGACCGGCACCTCTGCGAATTCGGGCGGCGGCGGATCGACATGGCCGCCAGTGGCGATCACGAACGGAATTCCGGCGTCACGCAGCTTGCCCGCGACCGGCCAGACATTTTCGCCTTTCAGATTGACGTCGAGGATCGCGCAATGGAAGCCGCCGCGCTCGGTTTCCGTGAGAGCATCCTGGACCGAATCAACGCTCGCTTTCACCCGGTAGCCGAGAGAATCGAGGAAATCCTCGAGCATCATCGCGATCAGCGGTTCGTCCTCGACGATCAAAATGCTCGGCCCGCTTTCCATGACAGCAGACATAAGCGGCTGTTTCGTTGCCGCAAAGAGCTATTTCGCGGACAAGGCCTTTCGCGCCGCCTCGGCAAGCTCCTGAACCGAAAATGGTTTGGGCAGGAACGCAACGTTCGCAATATCGATCGACTTGCGCAATTGTTCCTCGGCGTAGCCCGACATGAAGAGGATCGGCAGTTCAGGCCGGCTCTTGCGCGCTTCGCGAACCATGGTCGGGCCGTCCATTGCCGGCATCACGACATCGCTGATCAACAGCGCGATCTCTTCGCCGCGGGCGATCACCTCGAGCGCGTCTTCACCATTCTCGGCGGTGATGACCTTGTAGCCGTGGCGGGTGAGTGCCCGTTCCGCCACCAAGCGCACCATCGGTTCGTCCTCGACCAGCAGGACCGTACCGCTGCCCCACAGTTCGGCCTTGGCGGGGGGCGCCACCTTTTTGCGACTCTCGGACTTGTTGTCCTCGTGAACCGGGAGATAGATGACGAACTGAGTGCCCTTGCCGACCTTGGAATCGGCAAAAATAAATCCCCCCGACTGTTTGACGATGCCGTAGACGGTCGAGAGGCCAAGGCCGGTACCCTTGCCCACCTCCTTGGTGGTGAAGAAGGGCTCGAAGATCTTGCCCAGCACGGATGGCGGGATGCCCGTTCCGGTGTCGGTGATCGACAGCGCGGTATAATCCGCGATCGGAAGGATTTCGCTGCCCAGCTCGGCGACCTGACCGGCGCGCACCGGGTAGGTTTGGATCGTCAGGGTTCCCCCACCGCTCGGCGCCATTGCATCGCGCGCGTTTACGGCCAGATTGATGATCACCTGCTCGAGCTGGCCCGGATCAGCCCTGACCGAACCCAGGCCCCGGCCATGCTTCACGACGAGGCTCACCGTCTCGCCGAGCAGCCGCTTGAGCAGGTGCGACACCTCCGAAATCACGTCGGGAAGCTGGAGCACCTGCGGACGAAGCGTCTGTTGCCGCGAAAACGCCAGGAGCTGGCGTGTCAGGCCCGCCGCGCGGTTCGAATTACCCTTGATCTGCTGAATGTCGTCATAATCGCTATCGCCAGGGCCGTGACGCATCAGCATCAGGTCGCAATGACCGATGATCGCGGTCAGGATATTGTTGAAATCGTGCGCCACGCCACCGGCGAGCTGACCAACCATCTGCATCTTGATCGCCTGCGCGACCTGCCGCTTGAGCTTGGCTTCCTCGCTATTGTCCTTGAGCAGCAACAACACCGCAGCATCTCCCAGCCCACGCAGCCCGGCAATCGTCAGCGCGACCGGCTCAGTCGGGAGGTGGGCAAGGCGCACTGCCAAGTCTCCCGACATGGCCGGCCCCCGCGCATTGCGCCGTACCGCGTCGGCCACCGCGGCCTTGTCTTCCTTAACCACCAGGTCGCCGGGGTAGACCGGGTGGCTGTCGCCAATTCCTCCGGCAGCTCGAAAAGCCTTGTTCATGGTCAGGAACCGTCCGTCGCGATCCACCAGTGCAAGGCCGATCGGGAGAATTTCGAGCAATTCCTGGACGTTGGACGTGCTGACGTTGGACCTGACCGCCTGCTCCACCAGAAGCAGGGTCAGGCCGGACGACCCGGCCTCCCCACCATCGGGGAACAATTCAACCGTCCGCAGCAGCGGCGCGTCGTCACCCTCAGCGACTAAACGCACAAGGCCGTCGCCGGCAGGGGCTAGGATCTGGTCGAGGGACGGCAGTTCAGCGCCGTTGCCGTCGCCGCCAAGCGCACGCTCGCGGAACAGGCGGTTGGCAGCGAGGATGCGCCCGTCCCCGTCGAGTGCGGCGGCAAGGATGTCCGCTGCCGCGAGCTGCTCCCCTTCCATCCCGGCGATCCCGGCAGAAGCCATCAGCAGCGCTTCCGGCTGGATCCGCGTAAAGTGCCACACAACCCTTTCGCCGGATCGGCGCGCCTCAAGAGTCACTGGTCCAGCCTTGGTGACCGCATTGCACGGACCGGCCCGGCCGCCTCTCCACGCTTCGTCGAGCGCCTCTCCTATTGCAGCTTGGTCATCGAGCTGCGCCGCAATGTCGCCGATCTGGCGAACATCGCCAAAGCGCCGGCGGAACTCTGGATTGGCCAGGAGGAGGCTGCCGTCGCTAGCGGTGAGAAGTGCCGGCTCGCTGCTGACCGCAAGCGCTGCTCCGACGAGTGCCGGATCAAACTCCTGCCGATCAGTCGACTCGGCGATGGCTGGAGACTTGTCGCGCTGAAGCCACATCACCGCCGGGGGAACAACAGCTGCGGCGATCAGCAGGATCAGGGCCGGCGCGGCTAAGTTGAATGCCCAGGCGATGATTGCGGCGCTGGCCAAGGCAGCAGCTGTAATCGCCGGGCTCAGCCAGCGGCTCAGCGGATCGGCCGGGGCGGCATCTGCAAGTTCGATCGGACGATACAGCACTATCGGCCCCGGCTCTCCCGCCTTAGCCACTTACGGCTGATCCACCAGCGCCAGGCCACCAGCGCGATGATATAGCCGGCGACCGCGAACACCAGGGCGATCACGAACAGGCCCGACACAAGCGCCGGGGCAGCGGACGAAAGCAGCCAGCCGATCCACTCAGACGGACCCGCATGGCTCGTCCGAAGCGCCTCGAATGCTGCCAAGTCGGCGTGAAAGCCAAGGGTGTTACCAATCCCAATCGCAGCGATCAGGAACAGCGGAGTCGTTGCCGGATTACTAAGAAAGGTCATCGCCGCGGCGATCGGAATGTTGGCGCGAAGCGGCACCGCCATCAGCGCCGCTCCGACAATCTGAAGGCCCGGCACCATCAGGAAGATTCCGATCAACAGCCCGGCAAATACACCGCGGGGGACGGACCTGCGGGTAAAGCGCCACAGCTGGCTGTGCCAGATGCGCTCGCCCAGCGGCTTCAGCCACACGCTTCGAGCGAGTTCTTCGCGCGAGGGCGCGTGCTGACCGATCAAGCGGTGAACCAAGGCAACGATGTCAGCCATGCTGCCTCAGAAGCCGACCTTGCTCGCGCTTCCAGTCGCGCTCCTTCTGGGTTTCACGCTTGTCATGCACTTTCTTGCCCCGCGCCACGGCCAGCTCGACCTTCGCCCGCCCCTTGCCGTTGAAGTACATCGACAGGGGAACGAGAGTCAGGCCCTGACGCGTAACTGCCCCATTCAGTTTGGCGATTTCCCGCTTTTTCAGCAAGAGCTTACGACGACGACGCGGTTCGTGGTTGAGACGGTTGCCGTGGCTGTACTCCGGGATCGAGCTGTTGATCAGCCACACCTCCTCGCCTTCGACCGCGGCATAGCTTTCCGCGATCGAACCCTCACCGACACGAAGCGACTTCACCTCAGTGCCGGTTAGCGCAATGCCCGCTTCCAACCGCTCTTCGATGAAGTAATCGAATCGCGCCCGGCGGTTCTCAGCGACCACCTTGGCCTTGTCGAATGGAGACGGAAGCGGCGCGGACATCAGTCGCTGCTAGACGAGGCCGGCGTGCGACAGAGCCTCGTCGACTGCCCTACGGCTGGCCTGGCCCGCTTCGACCAGGGGTAGCCGAAGCTCGGCCGGGAAGCCCGGCCGGACTCGCGACAGGGCATATTTCACCGGTCCCGGAGACGCATCCGTGAACAGGGCGACATGCAGCGGGTAAAGCTGGTCCTGAAGCGACCGCGCTTTATCCCACTCCCCGTCACGCATCGCCTCTTGGAAATCAGCGCACAAGCGAGGCGCGACGTTGGCGGTGACGGAGATGCAGCCGACTCCGCCCATGGCGTTGAACCCCAGCGCAGTCTCGTCGTTGCCGGACAACTGGCAAAAGCTCTCGCCACAGGCCAGCCGCTGGGCGCTAACCCGCCCCAGATCTCCTGTCGCGTCCTTGATCCCGACGATCCCCGACAGCTTCGCCACTTCCGCCAGCGTTTCGACGGTGATGTTGGTCACGGTCCGCCCGGGCACATTGTAGACAACAATCGGAAGGTCACAGGATTCCACCAGCGCCTTGAAATGCGCAATCAGCCCGGCTTGGCTAGGGCGATTATAGTAAGGCAGAACGATCAACGCGGCGTCGGCCCCAGCCTCCTTCGCGGCCTTCATGTTCGCGATCGCCGCCCGCGTGTTGTTCGAGCCGCACCCGGCGATCACTGGAACCCGCCCCGCTGCCTCCTCCACGCAGAGCGCGAGCAGCCGATAATGCTCTTCGAATTC
>CAMLKX010000015.1 GCA_946480515.1 uncultured Sphingomonadaceae bacterium
CCTTCGACCTGAAGTCCACCGACTGGACCTTCGAGGTGGGTCACCAGCTCGGGGTCCAGGTCGGAACGATCGGCAGCGGCAGCGGGGCAATCGGGATCCCCTCTTCCATCAGCGTCCGCGCCTCAACCAGGCTGGTACGGCCATGAACGGGTTTGGCTTCGCGCTCCCCAAGGTGCATCGCTCGCGCCTCTTCCGCAAAGCGATCGCCGACCCAGGACGAGCCCGTCAGCATCCTGGTCTGGACCGCCGCCAAAGCCGCTACGACGGCCTTCGGATCGACAGCATCTTTCGTGGATGAAGTGGTGGCGACGGCCGGAGCCATTGGCGCCTTGCTGATCTGGCTGCAGCCGCACAGCGGGCATTGCACAAGCCCGCGAGCCTGCTGCTCCGAATAGTCCTGGCTCGATCCAAACCAGGCCTCGAACACATGGCCGCCCGTTTCGCAAGTGAGGTCAAAAACGATCATCAAACTACTCGCACAGTCGATATAGGGCGGCGGTGCGCCAGGACTGGAATGCGCGAGCGCACCTCCTCCAACCGGCCCAACTGAACCTCCGCGAACCCGACGCCAACCTCGCCCTTCATGTCCAGTAATATGTCGCCCCATGGATCGATCACAAGGGAATGGCCAAAAGTTTCCCTGCCGTCTTCATGACGACCGGTCTGAGCAGCGGCGATGATAAAGGAGGCGGACTCGATCGCGCGAGCACGGAGAAGAATGTTCCAGTGGGCGCGGCCAGTGGGAACGGTGAACGCAGCCGGCACCGAGATTGCTGTTGCTCCAGCTTCGGACAGACAGGCGTAAAGGTCCGGAAATCGCAAATCGTAGCAGATCGACAAGCCGAGCGTTCCGACCGGAGTGCCGGCAAGTGCCAGCGCCTCCCCGCCCGCCTGGTAAATCGCGGATTCACGCCAGCTCTCCCCTCCCGGCACATCGACATCGAACAGATGCAGCTTGTCGTAGCGGGCGCGGACCTCGCCGTTGGGATCGATCACGAAGGCGCGGTTGGCAAGCTTGCCGCCGCGTCCAAGCACCGCCAGCGAGCCGAGATGCACCCACATCCGGTGATCCACAGCGGCTTTTCGGACCGCCGCGAGCACATGATCGTCCTCTTCAGAGCGGGCGCTTGCCAAGGCCCGTTCCCGGACCCGATCGAGCATGTTCGACATCTCCGGAGTGAACAGCATCGCTGCGCCGCCCGCAGCGGCCTGCCCGACTGCGGCCACCAGCAGCTCCGCATTGCGCTCCGGTTCGATCCCGCTCTGCGCCTGATAGATCGCGATGCGGGTCATCACGTCACGCCAGCAGCGGGTCCAGCTTCCCTACGCGCTCGAGCGCGTAGAGGTCGTCACAACCGCCGATGTGCCGCCCGCCGATGAAGATTTGCGGCACCGTCGTGCGTCCATTGGCGCGCTGGATCATCTCATCGCGCTTCGGTCCGCCGCCATCGACCGGAAATTCCTTAAACTCGACTCCCTTCTGGCGGAGCAGTTCCTTCGCCCGGTAGCAATAGGGGCACGTCGCCTTGGTATAGATTTCCACGCTTTCCATTCAGCCTCCATCACCCCACGGCCGGGCGCACGACCCGTGCCCAGACAATCAGTTCCACCCGGTCTGCCCCCGCCTGCTTCAACGTCTTCGTGCACGCGTCGGCAGTGCTGCCGCTGGTATAGACATCATCCACAAGAACAACCGTCCGCCCGCGCAAGGAGTTTCCATCCGCGATCGCAAACGCGCCCGATACGGCCCGCTTGCGCTGTGCCGGCGACATGCCCTTGAGCCTCGGAGTGCGCCGCTTCCGCTTCAGCAAACCAGGCGCCAGTACAAGCCCGCTTGCCCCCGCCAGTTCACGGGCGATGAGCGCGGATTGATTGAAGCCTCTGCTCCACAGGCGCGACCGGTGCAATGGTACGGGCACCAGCAGCGCACCCGGTTCCGCGGGCAGATGACGCCGCATGTAGCGCGCCATCGTTCGTGCCACCGCCGTCTTGCGCCCATATTTCAGCTTCAGCACAAGCGCTCGGGCCGTCTCACCATATTCGACTGCGGCGCGGATCCGGTCAGGCCGTGGCGGACTGGCGAGACAGCCGCCGCACAATTGCTCTTCACTGATCTCGAGCGGAATTCCGCAGCGCTCACAGCCCGCGCCCGTCATCCAGCCGATGCCACCCCAGCAAGCCGGGCAGAACAGGTCAACCTCGCCGACAATGGTCCCGCAGACGGCGCAACGCGGAGGAAGCACAAAGTCGAGCAGCATTCGGCCAGCGGTTTGTAGGAAGCGGATAGCGGTCATCGCCCTCTTGTCGCCTCGTCCTGCTCCTTCCACAAGCGGCGCATGGCTGGGCCTCTCTTCGATCGCGATCTGCGGAAGCTGCGCCGCGACCGCGCCGAGCGGATGAGGAGCGACCTCTTCCTCGTGGAGCGCGCGTTCGAGGACACGCTCGACCGACTTGAGGATGTGCACCGGACCTTCACCGCAGCGCTACTGATTGGGTGCCCGCATCCTGACTGGCCGGCAAGGCTCGCCGCCCATGCGCGAACTGTGACCGTTGTGGAGCCAGGGGAGCGGTACGCGGCGGCAGTGGGTGCCATTTGCGCCGAAGAAGATGCCCTGCCGTTCAAGCCCGGAAGCTTCGACCTCTGCCTGACGATCGGGACGCTCGAAACAGTTGCCGACCTTCAGCACTCGCTGCGCGCCATCCGCTCATGCCTCAAGCCTGACTCGCTGTTCATCGGCGCGATTGGCGGGAACGGCAGCCTGCCGGCACTGCGCAGTGCGATGCTGGCAGCTGACAAGGCGGTTGGGCAAGGTGCCGCCCCGCATGTCCACCCGCAAATTGACCCGCCGACGCTCGCCGCGTTGCTGACGAACAGCGGCTTCACCATGCCTGTCCTCGACGTTGACCGGGTGGAGGTGCGCTATCGCAGCTTGCGGCCGCTGGTCCGAGACTTGCGTTCGATGAGCGCGACCAATCTGCTGTGCGCGCGTCCACGCCACGGACTGATGCGCGCCGCTCTCAAAGCTGCCGAGCAACGCTTTGGCGAGCTCGGAGACGGGCAGCGCACGTCAGAACTCTTTGACATCGTCCATTTCGCAGCGTGGACCCCCCAAGGCCGAGCCAACGAACATGCCTACTGAGCTGTTAAGATCGCATGCGTCCAACTCGTTAAGGTTTTCTGGCTAAACCGGTCGCGTGGACGTGGACCAGAGGAGGGTGGCTTGGACGCTATCCGAACGGCGATCTGCCGCCTTCGCGATGACCAGCGCGGGGCGACAGCGATTGAATATGGACTCATCGCGGCACTCATCGTGCTCGGGATGATGGGCGGGCTGTCTATGCTTGGCGGGGGTGCCAACGGCATGTGGGGCAAGCTCAGCACAAACGTCCAGACCTATATGTAGTGCAGCGCTCAGGCAGCGCTGCGACTTTCGTAGACCACCAGCTTGACGCGCTGCCCTGGAACGAGCCGTGCGCCGGGCTGCAGGCCGTTCAGCGACAGGAAGCGATCCTCGCGGAAATTCGGATAGGCCAACCTGCTCGCCAGTGATGCCACCGTGTCTCCCGCGTTGACGGTGACGACGTCGACCACGCGCGGGCGGATTGCGGCGGCCTCGCTCGGCGAAATCCGCCGCAACGAATCGACCATGGTTGCGAACGGCCCGATCCCGCTCCCGCCACGAGTCAGCATCACGAAGTGATAGGCGACATTCGGCGACCAGCGGTACGCGACCACGCTGACGTCAATCACCCCGGACCGCGTGTTCGCGCGGGCCGTCGTGTACAGTGCTTCCATGCCGTTGATCTGAGTCCGCCGCGGCTGCGGAATCGAGAGCTGCTGCCGTCCGCCGGTGAGCCCGTTGAACACACGGTAGACATAGTCGTTCAGGCTGCCGTTGAACCGGCCGCCGCTGAACTGGGCCTGGCCCGACGAACCACGGATCGTCACTGCGTCGGTGCTATTCTGCATCAAGAAGCCCTGCGGCACCGTAAACTGCATGCGCAGGTCCGGGTGAGTGAAACTGCGGCCGTCGATCACGCCCTGCTTGGGGTCATCATCAACCAGCATGCCGTCGATGGCATTCAGGAATGCAGCCTCATTGCGGAGTCCCTTGCCTGCGCGGCCACTACTCTGCGCGGCAGCGGCAGCGCGCTGCATGCGGTTGGTGCTGAGCGGGTGCGTGCTCGCCCACTCCGGCAAGGAGCGGTTATCGCGACCCTGGATCCGCGCTTCGAGGGCAGATGCGCGACCGAGCGCCCCGAGCATCGAGGCTGCGCCGGCCGTGTCATACCCCGCGGCTGCGAGATATCGGATGCCGAGATCGTCGGCCTGATACTCCTGATCGCGCGAGAAGCTGAGCGTCGCCATCTGCGCTGCCTGCTGAGCCCCCTGCGAAATCAAATTTCCAAAGACATTGTTGCCGACAACGCTGCCCAGCACCGCGCCCAAAACGCCGAGGATGCTATTGCGGCTGGCCGTCGACTGGCGCGATTGCGCGTGATTGGCGGCAATATGACCAACCTCATGCCCGAGCGCGAACGCCAGCTCGGATTCATTGTTCATCAGGCTCATCAACTGGCGCGTCACGTAGACGTAGCCGCCAGGCACGGCGAACGCATTTTCAACCGCCGAGTTCAACGCGGTGAAACGGTACGCCTGCTGCGGATTGAGTGTCCCGGAGTACGCCGCAACCCGTTGTCCAATCTGCTGAACATAGGCGCCCCGCGGACCCGACTCTTGACCACCGAACTGCGCCACCACCTCGGGATGCTGACGCTGCGCTTCCGCCACATCGCTGGCGCGCAGCGATCGCGCACCCTGCGCGGAAACCGTGATCGGGATGGCAACGACCGCAGCTGCGGTCGCGAGAAGGACGATCTTACGCATAACGCTCTCCACCGGTGCCTCATATTGATGAGGATGCGCAATGAACGGTGGATGAAAAGCGAAGGTTCCCGCGCTTAGCTGGCGAGGAACTTGGCCCGGCGCTGGCTGATCAGCTCGTCACGGCTCAGCGATCCAAGCTCGTCCAACTCCTCGACAATCGCTGCCTTGAGAGCGTCGATTGCTTGCGCATGATCGCGCTGCGCGCCCCCCAACGGCTCAGGCACGACCCGGTCGATGATGCCGAGATTCTTCAGATCTTCCGCGGTGATCCGCATGGCCTCGGCAGCGTCCGCAGCGCGGTCGGCGGTTCGCCACAGGATCGAGGCACACCCTTCGGGAGAGATGACGGAATAGACCGCATGCTCGAACATCAGCACGCGATTGGCTGCGGCAATGGCAACTGCCCCGCCTGATCCGCCCTCGCCGACGACCGCAGCGACCAACGGAACGCCGAGTGCGAGACACTGTTCGGTCGACCGGGCGATCGCCTCCGCCTGGCCGCGTTCCTCCGCCTCGACGCCCGGGAAGGCGCCTGGAGTGTCGACCAGGCTGACGACCGGCAGTCCGAACCGGTCGGCCAGCTGCATCAGGCGGATCGCCTTGCGATAGCCCTCCGGCTTGGCCATTCCGAAATTATGCTTGAGCCGCTCAGCGGTGCTGTCGCCCTTTTCATGTCCGATCAGCATCACTCGCCGCCCCTCGATGCGGGCGAGCCCACCAATGATGGCGGGATCGTCGGCATAGCCGCGGTCGCCGGCAAGCGGCAGGAAGTCCTCGGTCATGCCGGCCACATAATTCTTGAAATGCGGTCGCTCGGGATGGCGGGCGACTTGCGCCTTCTGCCAGGGCGTGAGCTTGGCGTAGGTTTCGCGGAGCAGCTTCTGACTTTTGGCTTCAAGCCGCGAAATCTCGGACTCGATGTCGATCGCTCCGTTCGACGCGGTCTTGCGAAGCTCCGTGACCCTGGTCTGGAGCTCGGCGAGGGGCTTTTCGAAATCGAGGAAGGTCAGCATCGGCGGGTCCGGGGCAGTAAGGCGGCCACGGCTGCGCGTCAACGCGCCGCGTCCGCCAGCGGATGGCGGGCGTTCACCAGTTCGATCAGGCGGGCGCTGTCGACATGGGTATAGATCTGGGTGGTCGCAATGTCCGCGTGGCCCAGCAGCGCTTGGAGCGCGCGCAAATCGGCGCCGCCGGCAAGAAGGTGTGTTGCAAAGGCGTGCCGGAGCACGTGCGGACTCACCCGGTCTGGCGCGATGCCCACCCGCCCGGCCAGCTGCCGAACGATCTGGAACAGCCGCACGCGGCTGAGGTGCGACTTGCCTCCTGGAAACAACCAGTGGGACGCTGGCGGTACATGCTGGCTCCAGCGGCCGACCGCTGCCGCAGCACGATCGGAAATTGGCACCAGTCGCTCCTTGTCTCCTTTGCCGCGCAGAATCAGGAAGGGCTGGTTTTTCCGCAGCGCATTACGTGGCAACGACACCAGCTCGGTGGCGCGCATGCCCGACCCGTAGAGCAGTTCAAGCAAGGCCAGATCACGCAGCGCCATCGGCGAGTCACTTGAAGCGCGGTCCTCCGCATCGGCGAACATTGCATCCACCTCCTGCGGGTCAAGCACGCGCGGCAGCGGCCTCGTCAGCGACGGGCGGGGAAGCCCCGGAGACGGATCATCGATCCGAAGTCCATCCTCAACCAGGAACGCATAGAATCGCCGCAGCGCAGCGGACTTGCGAGCAACCGTCGACGGCCGAAGCGCGGACCAATGCCGGCCAAGCTGAGCGAGCGATTCGCTGGTCGCTTCTGCTAGCGAACCGTCAATCAGGGCGGCGCTTCCCTCCAGGTCGGTGCGATACGCCAGCAGGGTGTTGCGAGCAGCTCCCGCCTCGGCGGCGAGCATGTCGAGGAAGCGATCGATCAGCGCCCGGTCATCGGCGTTCACGTCCGCGCGAGAGCCTCCGCTGCAATCATCCGCGCCATATATTCCTGTCCGGTCAGCCGCAGCCCGAGAATGGCGTGCAGAAGATAGGACGGCTTCAGCGTTGCGAAGCTCTCCGCTTGCAGCCCGGTCGCTGCCAGGATCATGACCGTGCCGCCCTGTCCCCGCTGCGTGGCTCCGTCGATCAGCCGCGTCCAATGGGTCGGCTGATCAAGGACGACATCGGCGCGTTCCGCCAGGCGAGCCGCGGTGTCCGAATCAATTCGTCCCAGCCCGAACAGGCCGGCCAACAGCAACGCGCTCCGCTGTTTGCCCTCGGACGAGTCGCGCTGAACGAAATTGGTCAGCCGCGCCGTGTCCACCCGGACGCCAGAAGCGCCAAGTGCGAGCATCGCCCAGCTGCGGTCAGCGGAGACCGGGTCCATCTCGCGGACGGCGGCAGCCCACCTGCGTGCGGGTTGATCAAGACCAGCAGCGAGCATCGAGGCGATCAGCTCAGGCGCATCGTCGGCAAGATCGGCGCTCGGCTGAATCCGTGCAGCGGCAGCCGCGAGCATCGCTCTTGCACCCTGCTTCTCGATCTCATTCTTCCGCAGGGACCACAGGTGGCGCATGGCGCCCATCCGGCTTTCGACGTCGCGTCCCGCGAACGCGATCCGCAACCGCCACGCATCGGAGCCACCCAGCTCATCAGGCTCGGTCGCGTCATAGATCGCGGCGTAAAGATCGACCATCGCCGTGGAGGAGAGCACCCCGAGTCCGGCTGCGGTCCAGGCATAGGGCAGCCGCTGCTCGGCCGACAGCAGCGGCGATCGCGCCTGCCAGGCCCTGAGGCGCAAGGGGGCGGGCGACATCAGCCGCTCGGGCGGTACGACCCCAGTGGCGTTGGCAAGTCCGAAGCGCCAGGCCGTCAATCGATCGACCGGCTCCCACTCGATGGAGACAGCCCTTCTAGTGTCGCCGCCCGCACCCACCACCTTCTCCGCAACCGCCAGATCGGCTCCGCTGACCCGTCCGCGGCGGCGGACCGAGTCGATCAGCACCGACGCGCGCTCGGGCTCCCCGGATAGCGAGGCGCACATCGCCTCGGTCATGGGAGCGATCGTCGGCTCATCCTGCTCGATCCCGGCTCTCAGCGGGCACAAGGCGGACGGATCGGCCGTCGCCAAACCAGCCTGCACGGCAACCTGGAACATCCGCGGCGTGAAATTCTCCACGTCAACGCCGGCCACGAGCATCCGAGCCGCGTCAGCCTCGCCCATCCGCAACAGCAGCCAAGCGCGATCCGCAACCCAATCGATCGGATGGAGATTGGCCGGAGCCGGTGCCTTGGCGATCAGTGCGTTGCGGAGTGCGATGTGAGTCCAGCGGGATGGGAGCGGCGTGTTCATTCGCCGCATCAGCACCGACAGGAACTTGCCGCTGGCGCCGCCCCACGGCTCGACGCCTATGCCGACCTCGACCGGGTCCAGCACCCCGACGTTGTAGGCATCCCGCTTCGCGTGGCCGGGCATTTCGATCTGCTCGAATGGTTCGAGCAGTTCTTCGCCGTCCAGCTGGGTCTCGATGACCTCGGAAAGCCCGCCCTGAACGGGTGCGCTGGTCCTTGGCCTGCTGGCGCTTGGCGGTGCGGTCTTGTTCTGCGACTGCTCTTCCTGCGGCGGCGGCAAGGCCTGTTCGTTGCCGAACACTTCCGGCAGCAGGGATTCCTGCGCAAGCGCCGGCAGGGTCACCCCCGCAAGCAGCACTGCCGGAAGGAATGCCCTAGCTCTTCTGAGCGCCACTGGTGACGTCAATCTCAATCTGACGGGTCGGCACTTCCTGAGCGCTATTCGACAAATACCAGGCGCCCCCAACGATCAGCAGCAGCAGGATGATGATTACAGTAATTCCGCGCATCGGCCTTCCGGATCAGCAATGAACGCGGGCTTTTGCCCGACCCAAGACCCCGCTGTATAGCCCCTTCGCGATGGAAAAGAGCCTTTCGAACATCGATCGACCAATTGCGCTCGTCGGCTTGATGGGTGTCGGCAAGTCGTCGGTGGGGCGCAGGCTCGCCAAGCTGCTCCACCTGCCCTTTGTTGACACCGATCATGAGATCGAGCGAGTGGCGGGCTGCACGATCGGCGACCTGTTCGCTGAACATGGCGAACAAAGCTTCCGGGAGGGCGAACGACGGGTCGTCGCTCGGCTCATGTCAGGCGCTCCCAAGGTGCTCGCCACCGGAGGCGGCGCGTTCGTTGATCGGGAGACCCGCGATCTGCTTAATCGCGAGGCGATCACCGTCTGGATCGATGCGCCGATCGAAGTTCTGGTCGAGCGGGTCGGCCGAAACGATCATCGTCCCCTGCTCCGCACCGGAGATCCGGCCGAAATCCTGACGAGACTGGCCGAACAGCGGCGCCCCGCCTATAGCCAGGCCCACATCAGGGTCGTCAGCGGGCGGGGCTCGCACGGCGAGGTCGTCGATTCCATCGTCGAGGCGATCCGCGCACATTTGGGAGTCCAATGACACTGATTCCGGTTTCGGCCGCGGGACATCATTATGATGTTCTGGTCGGTCCCCTTGCAGATGCCGTTTCCCGCCTGTCGACCATGTCGCGCGGCAAGCCCCTCGCGCTCGTCACCGAACCGCGCGTGTGGGGCCTTTATGGCGAACAGGTTCGATCATTGATCTCGGTCGAACCAATCCTGGTTCCGGAAGGCGAAGCGGCCAAGGATTGGACGAGCCTGGCGGCGGTGATCGACCGGCTGGCGGCGCTGAACATCGACCGCGACACCCCAATAGTCGCCTTTGGCGGAGGGGCGGTCGGCGACCTGACGGGACTGGCCGCCGGCCTGTTCAAGCGCGGCTGTCCCGTCGTTCAGATCCCGACCACCCTGCTCGCGCAGGCTGACAGCGCGATCGGCGGCAAGACCGCGATCGACGCCGCCGGTGAGAAGAATCTGGTCGGAATGTTCAATCAGCCGTCGCTGGTGATCGCTGATCCCGGGATGCTAGAAACCCTAGATCCCAAGCAGCTTCGTGCTGGCTATGCCGAAGTGGTCAAATATGGTCTGATCGGCGATCCGGAGTTCTTCGCCTGGTGCGAAGCCAATGGCGCAGCGCTGCTCGACGGCGACCTTGGCTTGCGCCAGTTCGCGGTTGAGAAATGCATCCGCTCCAAAGCGCATTATGTCGAATCCGACCTGACCGACCGGAGCGGAGTGCGGGCTTTGCTCAACCTCGGCCACAGCTTCGGCCATGCGATCGAAGCCGAAGCAGGCATCGGCGAGTTGCTGCACGGCGAGGCGGTGGCGATCGGCATGTGCCTTGCCCACGCCTTCTCGGCTCATCTCGGCCTTGCACCCGCGGACGATACGCAACGCGTGGTCGCACACCTCGCGGCTGCCGGCCTGCCGACCACGCTGGCTGAGGCCGGCCTTGGCGGACAAGGGCAGCGGCTGATTGGTCCGATCACGCACGACAAGAAAGCGGACGCAAGCGGGATCGTGCTGATCCTGACCCGCGGGATCGGGCAGGCTTTCGTCGCGAAAGGAGTCGATGAAGCGGCACTGAGTCAATTCCTGAGGGACGCCGGCTGAGGCTCAGCCGGGTTCCTTCTCAGCTTCGTCGCCCAGCGGATTTTCAACCCGGAACATGGTGTCCTTTGCCGCATGAAGATCGCCGGTCGCGGTCTGCAGCTCAAGCCGCTCGCAGTCGCGCTGACGATATTCGCGCTCAACCCGGTCAACTTCGCCTGACTTGATCCCGAGCTTCAGGAGAGCCTCGCGCCCCATTCGAATGGCGCTCTCGAACAGTTCGCGTTGGGCAAAGCTGATATCCAGCTCGCCAATGGCCATCAGCTGCCGGCGATCGAATACCCGCACGAAGATCGCGGCTTGGGGGAAGGATTCCATCACGGTCGCCAGCGAATCCCGATTCAAGGAGTCGCCATCATTGCAGAACAGGATCGCTTCCGCCGTCTCGGCGCCGGCGATCCGAAGCAGGTCGGTCCGCGTCCCGTCCCCGAAATAGACTTTGACGCCGAAGTCCTGGCTGACCTCAATCTGTTCCGCGTCCCGGTCGATGATCGTGACCGGGATGCCCTTGGCCATCAGCATCTGGGCCACGGTTTGACCGAACCGGCCGTAACCGACCACGATGACATTCGTCTCAGGCGAGACTTCCGGGCCATCAAGCCCCTCGCCCGTGTCCTCCGGATCGTTCCGTTGAAGCCAACCGATCAGCCGCATCAGGAAGGGGGTGCTGACCATCGACAGGGTCACCACCGCGCCAAACATCGATGCCGCCTCGGGCTCGATCAGCCGCGCGTTGGCGGCGTAGCCGAACAGCACGAAGCCAAACTCGCCCGCCTGACTGAGCAGGAGCGCGAGCGAGAGGGCTTTGCGGTGAACCATCCCGATCGCCCTCGCCAGTCCAAACAGGAGCAGCGCCTTGATCAGGATTACGCCGAGGGCCAGGCCCACAATCGCCATCGGCCGGTCGAGAATCACTCTGAGGTCGAGCAGCATCCCCACCGACAGGAAGAACATGCCAAGCAGGATCGAGCGGAATGGCTCGACGTCGCTCTCAAGCTCGTGCCGGTAAGGCGATTCGGCGAGCATCACACCCGCGACGAACGCACCCAGCGCAGTCGAAAGATGCAGGCTGTGCATCAGCGCCGCGCTCGCAAGCACCGCGAAGAGCCCGGCGACGACGAACAATTCGCGCTCGCCGAGACGGCCGACCAGCCGGAACAGCGGGCTGATCAAATAGCGGCCGGCCAAGACCAGCCCCACGATCGCAAGCACCGAATAGACGGCCAGCTGCCATCCCGCGGGGTCGTCGGGTTGCGCGGGCGCGCGGGACATCGCGGCGATGATGGTGATCATTGGCACGATCGCCAGGTCCTGAAGCAGCAGGATCGAAAAGGCGCGTTCGCCATAGGGCTGGTTGAGTGTCCCCGACGAGCGCAGCATCGGCAGCACCTGCGCGGTCGAGGACAGGGCGAGCGCCATGCCGATCGCGAGCGCCGCTTCCCAGCTCAGGCGCAAGCTGACTCCGACCAGCAGGGTCAATGCTGCGCCGCACAGCAGCACCTGCGCCGCGCCGAGGCCGAAGATGTCCTTGCGTAGGCGCCAGAGGCGCGCCGGCTGAAGCTCCAGCCCAACCAGAAACAGCAGCAGCGCGATGCCGATCTCGGACACGCTCATCACCGACTGCGGGTCGCGGATCAGCCCCAGCACTTGCGGGCCAATCACGGCACCGCCGACGATGTAACCGAGGGTCGCACCGAGATCGAGCCGGCGGAAAATGGTGACGAACACCAGCGCGGCGCCCAGCATCACCGCGCCGTCGCGAAGGAACAGGCTAGCAGTCTCGGCGGCGGCCGCTTCGGTCATTCGAGTGCCGCTTTAACGGCCGCTTCGAGCGCTTCGAACGGGAGCAGCATCGCGCCGTGCCGGGCAGTTTTGGGACGCGCCGGCGCGAGCGTCTCAAGCCCCGGCCACCGGCCCGGATCGTCGCGTGTGCCGGACAGCCAATCGGCGAACTCCGCTCGGGCGGCAGCGATCTCGGACAGGTCGCGTCCGGCTGCTTCGCGCTGCATTAGGGAAGCAGCGGCCTGGCCGAACGCACATGCCTGCACCTCCGTCGCAACCGCCGCCACCCGACCGTTCTGGTCAAGCTTGACCGACACCTGAACCCGGCTTCCACACAACGGAGCGCGCTTGTCCGCAACGCCGTCAGGGTTGGCCAGCGGCTCGCCCGAACCCGATTCCGCAGCGAGGCGGAGAATATCGAGCGTGTAGAGCGGCGCGTTCATGCTCTCCGCCACGTAGTCCCGTTAGGTCCGTCTTCAAGCAGGATGCCTTCCGCCTTCAGTTCATCGCGGATGCGATCGGCCTCGGCAAAGTCCTTGCGGGATTTGGCGTCGGCACGAGCGGCGACGCGCTCATCTATTGCATTACGAGCGACATCAGAAAGACGGGAGAACGCCCGGAACGCGTCAGTCCTTGTAGTTCCAAATTGTAAGCCGAGTAGCCGACCGGATGCGGCAAGCTCCCCAGCTAACTGTCTAGCAACTCCAGAGTCTTCACAATGAGCAATCTGGTTTCTCAACGAATGCATAACGGCGATGCACTCAGCCGTGTTCAGATCGTCGCTAAGCGCTTCTAGGAAATCCTCGCTTGGCGCGTGCGATTCTTCCAAGAATTTAGTTTCATCGGCGAGGTTATCAAACAAGCCGACAAAAGCGCCATTCCAACTTTCTAGCCACAGCCTAGCTCGTTCTATGAGATCCGGTGTCCAAGCTAGGGGCTTACGATAGTGCGCCGACAGCAGCGCCAGCCGCAGCACCTCGCCGCGATGGCCCTGCTCAAGCAACTCCCCTACCGTCACCACATTGCCCAGCGATTTGGACATCTTTTCGCTGCCAAAGTCGACGAAGCCGTTGTGTACCCAGTAGCGTGCCAGCGGGATGCCGCGGTGAGCGCAGCGGCTCTGGGCGATCTCATTCTCATGGTGGGGAAAGATAAGATCGAGCCCACCGCCAGCGCGGAGATGGTCGTGATGGGCGCAAAGGCGGTCGAGCAGCGGATCGAGCTCGCCGAGGTGGGCGCGGATCATCGCCGAGCATTCAATGTGCCATCCGGGGCGACCCCGGCCCCACGGGGAGTTCCAGCCGACCACGCCTTTCTCGCTCGGCTTCCACAGCACGAAGTCAGCCGGATCCCGCTTGTAGGGCGCCACTTCGACCCGCGCGCCCGCAAGCATCGCATCGCGATCCCGGCGCGACAGGATGCCGTAGTCCGGGTCCGACGGCACATGGAACAGCACATGCCCTTCGGCCTCATAGGCGTGGCCAAGCTCGATCAGCCGCTCGATCATCGCCACCATCGCCGGGATTTCGGCGGTCGCGTGCGGGGCGACGGTGGGCGGAGCGACGCCGAGCGCGGCCATGTCGGCGAGGTAATGGGCTTCGTAGCGGTCGGTGATCACCGCAGGTTCCACCCCTTCTGCGTCGGCGGCGGCAATGATCTTGTCGTCAACGTCGGTAACGTTGCGGGCATAGACCAAACTGTCCGCACCATATTCATGCCGGATCAGGCGAGCGAGCGTGTCGAACACCACAGCCGGCCGGGCATTGCCGATGTGCGCGCGATTATAGACCGTCGGCCCGCACACATACATGGTGATCCGGTTCGTATTGGCCGGGACGAACGGGCGCTTCTCCCGCTCAAGCGTATCGTACAGCCGGATCATGCCGTCACCTCGCGGCTGCGCCGCCGCTCTTCCGCCCAGCGCACGATCGAGCGGCTGGTGGCGTTGAGCAGGGGGAAGGTCCGCGACGTGGCCATCCACTCCGGCCGCTCCGCATCGGCCCCATAGGTGAGGTCCGTCGCCAGATTGGCGAGCAGGAACAGGAAGGTCGCCACGATCAAGCCCTTGAGCATGCCAAAGCCACCGCCCAGCAGCCGGTCGACCGGACCAAGGACGGAGCGACGTGAAGCCCCTCCGATCGCCTTCGCAAGCAATTTGACCGCGATGTAGACCGGGATAGACAGCAAAGCGAACGCCAGCACCCAAGCCCCTGCACCATTACCGACGATCCCCGACAGCGAGTCAGTCAGGCCGGTATGGAACAGCTTGAGCGCCACAATCGCCGCAACCCACGCCAATAGCGACAAGGCCTCATGGACGAACCCGCGAACAAAGCCGATCATGGCTCCGCCGCCGAGCAGGATCAGCACCAGGATGTCGAGCGCGGTCATTCCGCCAGCGCGCTAGCCGAGGG
Organism: uncultured Sphingomonadaceae bacterium; assembly: GCA_946480515.1. Next base: position 14,603 of record CAMLKX010000015.1, read on the forward strand.
GAAGCCGTCCGACAATCATCATCACCGGCCGAGCATCTTGTCCACCAGCTGGCCCACTGATCCGAACCGTTCGAGGCGGACTGCGTCCGATTCGATCCCCGCGGGGACCCAGGCGCGCTCAAAGCCGAGCTTGGCCGCTTCCTTGAGCCGAAGCGCGGCGTGTGCGACCGGCCTCACCTCCCCGGACAACGCGATCTCGCCAAAAGTGAAGCAGTCGACCGGAACCGGCCGCTCCGACAGCGCCGACACGAGCGCGGCCGCAACTGCCAGATCCGCCGCCGGATCGGACAGGCGATAGCCCCCGGCGACGTTCAGATAGACTTCGGAAGTGGCGAAGCTCACCCCACAGCGCGCCTCGAGCACCGCAAGGATCATCGCCAGCCGTCCACTGTCCCAGCCGACCGCCTGCCGACGCGGCGTAGCGCCACTCGCCAGCCGCACGGTCAGCGCTTGGATCTCGACCAGCACTGGCCGCGTCCCCTCGAGAGCCGGGAACACGCTGGTGCCGCTGACCGCCTCCGACCGGCTGGTCAGAAACAGGACGGACGGATTGGGAACTTCCGTCAGGCCCGCTCCGTCCATAGCGAAGACGCCGATCTCGTCGGTCCCACCGAACCGGTTCTTGATGGCGCGAAGGATCCGATACTGGTGGCTGCGCTCGCCTTCGAACGCGAGCACGGTGTCAACCATATGCTCGAGCACGCGGGGGCCGGCGATGTTGCCATCCTTGGTGACATGGCCGACCAGCACAACGGCCGTCCCCTTTTCCTTGGCGAACCGGACCAGTTCCTGCGCCGAGGCGCGCACCTGGCTGACCGTGCCGGGCGCACCTTCGATCAAATCTGAATGCATCGTCTGGATCGAGTCGATGACGACAAAGGCGGGCGGCTGCTCTGCAAGCGTCGTCAGGATGTCGCGCACCGAGGTCGCCGCCGCCAACCGCACCGGAGCGGTCCCGAGCCCTAGCCGAAGCGCTCGCATCCGCACCTGATCGGCAGCTTCCTCGCCCGAGACATAGACTGCGCTGTGGCCGGAGGTGGCGATCCGTGCCGCCACCTGCAGCAACAGGGTGGACTTGCCGACACCTGGATCACCGCCGATCAGGGTGGCCGAGCCGGGAACGATCCCACCACCGGTAGCGCGGTCGAACTCACTGATCCCCGTGGCGATCCGCGGCGGCAGCGCGACGTCGGATTCAAGCCCAACTAGAGGGATGGATCGCCCGCCGCTGGACAGGTCATGGCGGGCAGCGAACGCCGTCACCACTGCCGCGCTTTCCTCGACCAGCGTGTTCCACTCCGCGCAATCGGCGCATTGGCCCTGCCAGCGGGGCGAGACCGACCCGCAAGCCTGGCAAACAAATCGGGTCTTCGCCTTGGCCATTGCGGGAACGATTAGCGGATCGCCTCGCTTTGGCTAGTAGGCGATCCATCCGCCAGGCACGCAAGGGGCATCGTGAAATCCGTTCAATTGCGACCGAAGCCCAAGCTGATTAGTTGCACGCCGTGATCATTCCCGCCCCCTTGAGAGTCCCGGCGTACCGCGCCTACTGGGTCGCGCGCCTGCTCTCGACCATCGGCCAGATCGCGATGGTGATCGTCATCGGCTGGCAAGTCTATGACATTGCCCGCGATTCCGGGATGAGCCCACGCGACGCGGCGCTCCAGCTCGGCATCGTCGGGCTGATCCAGTTCGTGCCGCTGTTCGCACTGACCCTCGTAACCGGGTGGGCGGCGGACCATCTTGACCGGCGCTGGGTCGGCAGGGGCGCGATCGCGCTCGAGCTGGTGTGCGCCGCAAGCCTCGGTTGGCTGACCTGGTCTGGAGCGATCAGCCTGCCGTGGCTGTTCTTCATCGCCGCCTTGCTTGGAGTGGCGCGCGCGTTCGCC
>CAMLKX010000016.1 GCA_946480515.1 uncultured Sphingomonadaceae bacterium
TGCTTCGCTCTGAGCGAAGGGCCGGTCAGCCCTTGGCCAGCGCTCGTCGCAGCGCTCGGGACGAAGCCTCAGCCGCCATCTTGGTCACTTGCGCTTCCGGTGCGACTTCGAAACCGTGGTATGCGCCCGGCCAGACGTGCAACTCGGTTGGAACGCCGGCCCGCAGCAGACGACGCGCATATTCCATATCTTCCTCAAGGAAGAGGTCCAACGCACCAGTCGCGATGTAGGTTGGGGGCAGTCCGGCAACAGCTTCGGCGCGAGCCGCCGCGGCGTAGGCTGGTACTCCTTCACTCCCCGGCTCCTTGCCGAGAAGCGAACGCCAGCCAAAGCGGTTGCTTTCTGCCGTCCAGACAAACTCTCCGCAGTGCGGATGGGGATCGCCATGCGAGCCGGTGCGATCATCGATCATCGGATAGATCAGATGTTGATGACAGATCGCAGGTCCGCCCCGATCCCGCGCAAGCAGAGCCAGGGCGGCCGCCAGTCCGCCGCCGGCGCTCTCCCCTTTGATCGCGATGCGGTCAGGATCGATGCCGAGTGCGTCCGTCTGATCCACCATCCAGCGTAGCGCCGCATAGCAATCCTCGACGGGGCCGGGGTGGGGCGTATCCGGAGCGAGCCGGTAATCGACCGAGACAATCAGGCATTGCAGCTCGTCAGCCAAAACGCGATTGGCGATGTCGCTCATGGATGCGGTTCCGATCACATAGCCGCCGCCATGGATGTGGAGGATGCCGGCCGCTCGCTGCGGGAGCGCATCAGGACGGATCACCCGGACATTCATCGGCTGCCCGTCGGCGCCTTTGATCGAGCGTTCCTCGACTGTACCCGGAAGTCCTTCGATTGCCGGCTGTGCAGCGATCATCTCAACGAAGCCCTGTCGTATGGCCGGGAGCGAATCTTCGCTGAAGACGAACGGCGGCATCATATCGAGGCCTGGCAGCAGTTCGGGATCGATGAGGTGGCGAGTGTCCATAAATCGGTCTTTCTAGCCGTGGAGGATCATTGCAGCCGCTTTTTCAGCAACCATCATGGTTGGGACATTGGTATTGCCGCTCGGAACACGAGGCATGACCGAGGCATCGACAACGCGCAGCCCGGCAACACCATGAACTCTGAGCTGTGGATCGACCACCGCCATCCGATCATGTCCCATGCGGCAGGTGCCGACCGAGTGGATGTCCGAGATTGCAGTCTCCCGAAGATAGCTGTCCAGCTCCTCATCGGTCTGACGATCCGTACCTGGGGCGATCTCCTCCCCTCGGATTGAATCGAACGCCGGCTGCGCGAAAATCCGCCGCACTGCGCGGATCGCGGCGCGGCCCATCGCTAGATCATTCGGCGCAGAAAGTAAGTTCGGATCGATCGCGAGGGGAGCTGAGGGATCGGCTGACGTCAGACGGATTTCGCCGACACTCTCCGGCCTAAGCAGATTTACGTGGGCGAAATAGCCGTGGCGATTGATCAGCTTGCGCCCCATCGCTTCGTAGAGCGCCGCGGCGAAATGGATCTTGATGTCAGGTTCGTCCGAACCTGGCATGGTACGCATGTAAGCGACGACCTGCGTGCTTGGTTCAGCGAGTGGGCCGCGCCGGAAGAGCAGGAAGTTCGCTACCGCCTGCGACGCGGCGACAGGGTGGAAGAAATTCCACATCGAGATTGGCAACTTTGATTCTTGCTTGACCGTGACAGCGACATGGTCGCGATAATTCTGCCCCACGCCAGGAAGGTCGCAGACCACCTTGATGCCGTGCTCGGTCAGATGCGCTGCGTCGCCAATCCCGGAGAGCATCAGGACTTGAGGAGAATGGATTGCACCGGCGGACACGATCACCTCACGCGCCGCGTTCACCCTCTCCGTTCGACCGTCGCGCTGGTACTCCACGCCCGCGGCCCGGCCCTGTTCGATGACGATGCGCTGCACATTGGCGCCAGTAACGACCCGAAGGTTTGACCGGCGGCGTGCGGGCAAGAGGTAAGATCGGGCTGCGCTGTAGCGGCGGCCAGTCGAGGCGGTGACATCAGTCGGCCCGACGCCCTCCCTGACGGCTCCGTTGGTGTCCGCGTTATAAGGCAGGCCCGCCTCCTGAGCCGCGTCGGAAAAAGCAATTGCAAGCGGATGGTGGATGCCTGGCCGGCTGATGTGCACCGGACCACCTTTGCCGTGAAGGTCCTCGTCTCCTTCGCCCGGCTGATAGTCTTCCAGTTTCTTGAAGTAGGGCAGCACGTCGGCGAAGCTCCAGCCTTCATTGCCGAGCTGCCGCCAGCCATCATAGTCGCTCGGCGTGCCACGGTCGTAGACCATTCCATTGATCGAGGACGAGCCGCCCAGCACCTTCCCACGCGGCGTATACATCTGGCGCCCGCCTGCATGTTTTTGCGGGACACTGACATGCATCCATTGAAACCAGCCTTGATGCATGATTGGCAACAGGCCTCCAGGCGCCTGGATGAAGACGCTGCGATCGCGGCCGCCGGCCTCAATCAGGAGCACACGGGTGCCGGGATCGGCCGAAAGGCGGTTGGCAAGAACGCAGCCGGCAGAACCCGCGCCGATGATGATGAAGTCGAAGGTCTGGCGATCTGCCATTCAGATACTTTCTAGGCGAGGAAGCGCTTCAGCTTGCGCGATGCCGCTGGCGGAAATGTTGCGGGGTGCTGCCCGTTGCACGGCGAAATGCCGTGGCGAAGCTGCTGCTGTGGGAAAAGCCCACCCGCTGCGCAACCTGTTTGAGCGGCAAATCGGTGTTACGGAGCAGGGTCATCGCCCGTCCGTGCTGAACCCGGGCAAGATGTTCCACAACCGGCTCACCCGTGAGTGCCTTGTACAGGCGGCGGAAGTGACGTTCGCTGACACCGCACAAGCTTGCCAACTCGGCAACCGTAGGAAGGTCATCCCCATCTTCGATCCGTTCGCGAACTTTGCGGTATTGCCAGTCGGCGAGCCGAGCATAGCTGCCACGCCCAGGCGGCGTTCGGTCGAGCCATCGTGCAGCTTCAATGATCAACGCATGGGCATAGGAATCAATCAGTGCAGCACTCGCAAAGCCCGGTTCCATCAGCTCGTCTCTAATCCTATGCATGAGCATGCGAAGGCGCTCATCCCGGCAGTCGAGCGCCGTCAGAAGCAACTGTTCATCCGCGCGGATTTCTTTGCCGTAGATCTCGCTCCAGACGGCGGGCTTCACTGCCAGGCGTACGACCCGGATTCTTCCGCCGGCGCTTCGAGATCGGACCAGAACCCCAGCTGGGCGGACAAAAAGGCTGCCCATGTAACGGAACTGCTGCCCTCCCTCGAATTCAGGAAAGCACGCCGTTCCGTCGGTCGCATAAGGGGGAAGCGACATCTCGATCATGTGCGCGGACTCGCGAGCGATAACGTCCATTGGCGACGGCCACCGCCATTCCACCACCTCCGCGTTCCCTAACGGAAGCGATTGCCGAGCGACGATCTCGGGAGTCACGCGAGAAGAATGCATGGCGGGATCATTGCCCCCATGGCTTTCTCGTCAAGAGGTTAGGCAACTCACCTGCGACCGGGGACCCAATTGATGGCCGATTCCACTAATTCGCAGCGATTGCCCACGGTCCATGAGCGTCGCACAATTTTGCATTATCGCGGCAGGAGACAGACGATGGCGACACCCGCGACGGCTGCCATTCCCGACCATGTGCCCCAGGAACTGGTGCTGAATGACAAAATCGGTGCGGGTGAAGCTTCCGCAACGATGGCGAGCTTCACACTAGTCCATGGGAGTATATCGCCAGTCTCCACGACCGGCCTGACATTTTCTTCTCGCCGGATCTCGGCGGTTATTGGGTGGTGACTCGGTCCGATCTGATCGAAGAGGTGTTCAGCCGGCACGACCTATTCACGGCGACATCGCTCGCGATTCCGAAGGTCGAGAATTCGCCGGTGCTGATCCCGAACCATTTCGATCCGCCGCTGCACACGAAATACCGCAAGGTCATGGCGAACCTGTTCACGCCGCGGGCTCTCGCCACGCTTGAGCAGGACAGCCGCGACTTTGCGCGAGCTTTGTTCGACGACTTCAAGCCAGGAAGTTGCGAGTTCGTCTATGACTTCGCCTATCGCCTCCCAATCGATATCTTTCTCAAATTGATGGGAGCGGACCTCTCGCTGCGCGACGAGTGTCTTGCCTGCGTGAAGGGTGTGTTTCGGGGGCGCAGTCTTGAAGAGACTGAGCTTGGATTCGCAGCCACCTACTCCTTCGTAAGCCGCTGGTTGACTGAGCAATTGGAAAATCCGGCCGGCAATGTCGGCCCGATGTACAATGCCATGATCAACTCCCGCATCGATGGCCGTGAGCTGACGTTCGAAGAAATGCACTCCATGACCATGATGTTGTTCTTCGGCGGGCTGGACACGGTCACCTCGCAGATGACCCACATCATGCGCTTCCTGGCCGAGAACGCGGATCACCGCCGATATCTGCTGGATCATCCGGACGCTCTGCCCGAGGCACTGGAGGAAATGCTGCGCCGGTTCGGAATCTCGTTCATCGGCCGCGCGGCGGCGAAAGATTTCGAATATCATGGCGTTCAGTTTCGCGCAGGAGATCCGGTTTGCGCCGGCACTCCGATCGCCGGCGTTGACCCGCGTGCATGGCCCGACCCGCTGAAGGTCGACTTCAACCGGGGTGACGGAAGGCGGATCAAGCATCTTGGCTTTGGGGCCGGTCCTCACATCTGCGTTGGCGCCTACCTGGCTCGAACCCAGCTTAGGGTGATGATCGAGGAGCTGCTGCCGCGCATGCCGGGGCTGCGCGTTGCGTCGCCGGCGATCGAGAATTCACCCGGGTCGACGATGATGCTCAAGGCTCTTCCCCTGGAATGGGACGGTTGAACCGGGTTGGGAGGATCGCGTCTGAGAAAGAGCTTGCGCCGTCAATTTGCGTAAGCCAGTCAGCGCGCTTCAACGCGTAGTGGCAAGGACGGACGCCAATGGCCAATGAAACATGGGATCATGAGGTGGATGTCCTTGTGGTTGGCTCAGGCGCAGGGGGTCTCACAGCGGCGGTGGCCGCGGCCGATCAGCACGGGGACGTGCTGGTGATCGAGAAGAGCGACCGTTATGGGGGGACATCGGCGACGTCTGGGGGCGGCATCTGGATCCCATGCAGTTCGCTCGGAACCGCGGCCGGCCTTCAAGACAGCGCGGAAGAGGCTTTCACCTATCTCCGCCAGCAAAGTGCGCCCAACGTGCCGGATGAGGAAATTCGGGCCTATGTGAAGAGGGCACCGGAAATGCTCGACTGGCTGATGGCCAATACGCCGGTCCGCTATAACAGTGTTCCGTACCCGGATTATCATGTCGAGTATCCGGGCGGGAAACCCGGCTTTCGAACTCATCTTCCAGCTGAGTTCGACGGTCGGTTGCTTGGTGACGACATCCTGACGCTCCGCCATCCGTCTCCAGCCGCGATCTTGTTCGGGCTTATCAATTGGCGGTTCGACGAGACCTACATGCTGCTTCTTCGGCCGAAAGGGTGGAAGCGCGGCTTCCTGAAGATGCTGTGGCGCTATGCCAGCGATGTTCCGCATCGTCTTCGCTCGACCAAGGACCGATTCCTGTCACTTGGGAACTCGCTGATCGGCGGGCTGCGTTTTGCGCTGAAGCAGCGGAATGTTCCGCTTTGGCTTGAAACATCCCTCGTCGAACTGATCCGCCAGAATGACCGGGTGAGCGGAGCATTGGTCCGCCGCTCGGGCAAGCAACTCAGGATTCGCGCTCGCCGGGGTGTTATCCTCGCTGCCGGGGGATTTGAGCGAAATGCGGAAATGCGGCGCCGCTACCTGCCGGGCCCCGATGACCCGACGATGAGCGGCTCGCAGATCAATAACACCGGGGATTCGATCATCGCTGCCGAGAAGGTGGGTGCTGCGCTTCGCAACATGCAGTCAACATGGTCCGCGCCGGTGTTCCGCGTACCCGGCGAGCAGAGCGCCAGGCTCTCGACCATCGAACGGGCGCTGCCCGGCTGCATCATCGTCAATCAGGCAGGGCGGCGCTACATGAACGAGGCCGCCTCCTATCACATCGTGGGCCGGCAGATGATCCAGAACGATAAGCCCGGAGCAGGAACCCAGCCGTCGTGGGTGATCTTCGATCATGAATTTCGCCACAAATACCCGATGGGACCATTGCTGCCGCTCGTCCCGGATGCGTTGCAACTGCCCGGCGTTCGCAAGATCCTTCGCAAGGCTCAGTCGCTTGAGGAGCTCGCATGCAAAATCGAGGTACCCCCTGAAACGCTCGCGGCAACGGTCGAACGCTTCAATACGGACGCCCGCAAGGGCGTAGACTCCGAGTTCGATCGGGGCGGTCCCGAATATGACCGGATGTACGGCGACCCGCGAGTTCAGCCCAATCCGACGCTCGCTCCAATTGAGCACGGGCCCTTCTATGCGATGCCGATCTACGGTGGCGATATCGGCACCAACGGCGGCATTGTCACGGACGAGCAGGCGCGTGCCTTGGACGATTCCGGCCGGCCGATCGATGGCCTGTATGCCGTCGGTAACAACGCCGCCTCGGCCATGGGCGAAAGCTACCCCGGGGCCGGCGTCACCCTCGGGCCGGCGATGACATTCGGATATGTCGCCGGCCGGCATGTGATGGGCGCCAACAGCTAAAAGGTCGGCGCTGTCCGAGTCAGCGCGGCGGCGGCGGCGGTCCCTCGAGATCAGATCGAGCAGCCACTGCGACCCGTTCGATCCCGTCTGGCCCCAGCTCTTTGACGAGCATGGACATGCGCCGCGACACGGTCCGGCGGATCAGCCATCGGCCATTCTGCCGGACAAATTCGTCATCGTAGGTGACGGCGAGTTGCGTGTGCCGTTTAGATGCCGTGTCGATCTGGAAGAAGAAGAGGTCGAACGCGCCGGTCGCCTCATTAGGGCCCGTCATCTCGACGATCGGATTCTGCCCGTGGTGCATGTCGATGATGTTGGGTTGGCATCCCCACTCACGGAAAATGTGCACGAAGGCGTCCGGATCGGTAAACAGCGGAAAGCCTTCGTAGTCGATCACCGCGTCATCGGTGAAACAGGCGCGAACCTGCTCCGGCTGCTTCCGGTCGCAGGCGCGTAGATAGCGCGACTTCAACGCCTCGATTGCGCGGATATCCTCCAGGACCGAAAGCCGCTGCTCTACGCTAGGCTCACCCATCGGCACTTCTCCCTTGGACCAAGACTAGTTCGCCAGTTCCGACTCGATCGCGCTCACCAGGGCCGGATCGTCCGGTGCAGTGCTCGGAGCGAAGCGGGCAACGACCCGCCCGTCGCGGGAGATCAGAAACTTCTCAAAATTCCACAGCACGTCAGGATCCGCGTTGGGGGTCATGCCATAGCCCTTGAGCTGCTCCCGCATCTGGTCTCCGGCGGCGCCGAGTGACGGGATCGCGGAGGTCAACTCCCGGTACAGCGGGTGCTGCTGGTCGCCCGTAACCGCGATCTTCTCGAACATCGGGAATTGGACGCCGAAGCTGGTCTGGCAGAAATCGGCAATCTCTTCGTTGGTGCCAGGTTCCTGCCCGGCAAAGTCATTGGCCGGGAAGCCGAGCACGACCAAACCCTGCTCACGATAGCGTTCGTACAGCTTTTCGAGCCCTTCATATTGCGGCGTGAGCCCACATTTGGAGGCGACGTTTACGACCAGGAGTACCTTGCCGGCATATCGGCCTAGCGACGAATCCGATCCATTGATCGTCTTCAGCGGGATGTCTGCGATTGCGGTGGCCATGGCACCTCTCCAAAAATGACTTGAGACTTCGTTCAATAACGGGTGAAGGGAGTCTGCGCGAGACGGTATCTCTTACGCAATTCCGCTGACCCTCATCTTTTTTAGCGGTAGAGACGTAGAGAATCGACTCTCACATTACGTAGATCATCGACCAGGAGAGACTATGAGCGCGGTGGCGGCAGGGACATCCGACTCGTATCGGCTCGACCGTGAGCAGTTGCTCGAACAGGCGCGGCGGAGAGCGGGACTGAGCGATTTCGGTGATCTCTGGTTCCTCGAGCCGATGGATCGCTTCATCGAAGCAGCCAACTCGGAAGCCAAACTGACCCGCGCGGGCTTTGACGGGCAGGTGGAGGTGATCGTCAAGGGGCTCGTGAGCCGGTTGCGAATGATCGACGACATTGGTCGCCATCCGGAAATATTGGACGAAAACCTCGAGGTCGCCGGAATCATCCTCGGCCTTCCGCGTACGGGCAGCACCATCTTTCATCGCCTTCTTGCCAGTGCGCCGGGGATGACGGCCATTCGCTGGTACGAGGCGCAGAACTTTGCGCCTTTCCCCGGCGAGAGGCCAGGTGAGCCGTCGGAAAGGCGCGCCTATGCCCAGGCGATGATTGATGGTTGGCTCAGCCTCTCGCCGGAGCTGGCTTCGATCCACCCACTTGATCCGGAGGCCCCCGACGAAGAGATCCTGATCCTTGGGCAGATGTTCGTCAGTACGATGGTCGAAGGGATGACCTTCGCGCCCAGCTTCGCTCGCTGGCTGGATGGCTATGACCAGTCGCGCGGGCATGAGGACCTGAAGACGATCCTCAAATATCTGCAATGGCAGGACCCGAGCCGGCGCGGATCCAAATGGGTGCTGAAGAGCCCGTCCAATCTGCCTTACCTGGATTATGCGGCGAAGGCGTTCCCCGATGCCTTGCTGATCATGACCCACCGCGATCCAGTGCAGACCGTGCCATCTTACGTCAGCATGGAGGCGGCGCTCTACAAACTCAGTTCAACCCTGAGTGATCAGGAGGTGGGGGAGTTCTGGTTCGCGCGCCTCGCGAGCTGGATGCGGCGCTTCGAGGCAACTCGGGCGAGGCTCGGTGAAGAGCGATTCATCGACATCGATTATCGGGAAGTCACGCGCGACCCGCTGCTTCAGGCAGAGCGCGTGTTGCAGCGGATGGGGATTTCCACCGACGATCGGATCGAAGCCGCGCTGACCGAATTCCTCGCCGGCAACAAGCGCGAACAACGCCCGATGCACGACTATTCGCTGGAACGATTCGGGCTCAGCGAGGAGGCGATCGAAACTGAGTTCGCTGACTACCGCGCGCGGTACATCGCCTGACATGAACTCTGCGGAAGTTTATCGAACCCCCGACGACCGGTTCGTGGATCTGCCGGGATATAGTTTCTGTCCGCGCTACATCGAAATTCCGGACGATCAGTTCGGAACCCTTCGGATGCACTATGTCGATGAGGGCGCACGCGACGCTGCTATCGTGCTCATGCTGCATGGCAACCCGACGTGGAGCTTCCTCTACCGCCACATCATCCCGACCATTGCTGCGGCAGGCTGGCGGGTCATCGCGCCCGACATGGTTGGGTTTGGCCGGTCGGACAAACCGCTTGCTCGGTCAGCCTATGGCCTGACCCGCTTCGTCACCTGGATGCGCCAGTTCCTGCGTGGCCTCGACCTTCGTCGGATCACATTGGTTTGCCAGGATTGGGGCGGACCAATCGGCCTGCGGGCTCTCGCCGCGGAGCCGGATCGTTTTGACGCCGTGCTCGCCACCAATACGCTGCTTCAGAATTGCCAACCTTCGCCACTCGGCGTTGCGGACTGGCCCGGGAAATTGATCGAAGAGTGGATCGAGACCTGTCGGACGCACAGCGATCTTCCAGTCGGTGAATTGGTCGCACGGGCGACCGTCACTCGACCAACGCCCAAGGTGCTGCGCGGGTATGAAGCCCCCTTTCCTGATGCCACATCGAAATCAGGCGTGTTGCAGATCACCTGCTGCATTCCAGTCGCCGCAGATGACCCTGAAGCGCTCGAGAACCGATCCGCGTGGAGCGTCCTGGAGGGTTTCGACAAACCCTTCCTGACCGCATTCAGTGACAGCGATCCGGCGACGATCGCATGGGAGGAGGTGTTCCAGCGGCGCATCCCAGGTGCTGCCGGCCAGCCTCACACGCGCATCCCGAGCGCTGGCCATTTTGTTCAGGAGGAGCAGGGCGATGCATTGGCTGACGTGCTCCTCAACTTCCTCAAGGCCAATCAGGCCAGTTAGCAAACCCAAGGAGAGAATCGATGCTTCTGAAAGACAAGGTCGTGGTGGTTAGCGGAGTTGGGCCAGGGCTTGGCCAAGCCCTCGCCAGAATCGCCGCTCAAGAAGGCGCCAAGGTTGTGCTCGGAGCACGCAACGAGGCCTTTCTGGAAGAGGTGCGGTCCGGCATTGAAGCCACTGGCGGTCAGGCGGTGGTGGCTCCGTGCGATGTCAGCAATGCCGATCAGTGCAAGCGGCTCGCGGAGACCGCGGCCAACGCGTTCGGCGGGAAGATCCATGGGCTGGTCAACAGCGCTTACTACCACGGCCAGTGGGAATTCACCGAGAACGCGGATGACGCGGAATGGGCGAAGGTGTTCGATGTGTCCTGTCTTGGCGCGCTTCGCCTGACGCAGGCGTGCTTGCCGTATCTGAAGAACGGCGGTGCGGTGGTCAACGTCTCGACCATGGCAACGGTCAAGCCGCATGGAGCCGAATTCGGGATGGAGATGGGCTATGCGGTCGCCAAAAGCGGCTTGAACGTGCTCGGCAAATATATGGCGACGGATCTGGGTAAGCACGGCATCCGCGTGAACACTTGCCGCATGGGCTGGATTTACGGCCAGCCGGTTAAGGACTTCATCCAGTCACAAGTTGCTCAAGGAACTCGGGAAGAAGATGTGATCGCAGGCGTGACCAAGGACATCCCAATCGGGAAAATTCCCCCCGAGGATGATTGCGCTCGGGCGGTGCTGATGATGCTGTCGGATTATGCCGCGGTTGTCAGCGGCGCCTCACTGGACGTCAATGGCGGCCACTGGATGGCTCCGTAAGAGGAGAGCGGGAGCCAAGCGAGCGATGCAGAAGCAATCGCTTGGTTCCCCTCAGTGGCGCGACGAGTTGATGTTCCCGCCGTCCACGACGATTTCGGCCGCCGTGATATAGCTTGCCTCATCGGAGAGCAGGAACCGAATAACCCGGCCGACCTCCTCCGCTTCGCCAAACCGCCCCATCATGATCCGCTGCTCGAAATAGCCGGGCAGGGCGGCCTTGGTCTCCGCCATGATCGGCGTATCGATCTGCCCCGGACTGACGCTGTTGATCCGAATTCCGTCTCTCGCCAGTTCGTCGGCCATCGATCGCACGAGCGAGATCACCGCGCCCTTGGCGGCGCTGTAGATCGGGATCAGCGCATTTCCGAGTGTCGCGTTGATCGACGAGAGGGCAACGATTGCGCTTCCGGGCTGCGAACGCAGATCTTCGCGGAAGGCCTGGGTCATGAGGACAATCGGGCGAACGTGAAGGCTGAGTCCGGCTTCCCAATTGTCCGGCGTCACGCCGTCGATCCCGGTAATCTCGGCTGTTCCGGCGGAATGGACGATCCCGCCAACCGGGCCGATCCGCTCTCGGGAGGTGGCAGCCGCGGGGGAGACGGCTTGCGGGTTGCGCAGATCGCACGCGATCCCGACAGTCGGAACACCATAGCGGGCAGCGATGTCGGAGGCCGCACTCTCTACCCCATCGCTGTTGATATCCCACAGGGCAACAGGCCGACCAACTGCGGCGAGGCAGTGGGCCGTCGCGAGACCGATCCCCGATGCTCCGCCGGTGATGACTACCCCGGAGCTTGGCGAGTTGAGCTTTGGTGTGGGGTCAGTCGGAGAATTCATTCGGCGTCTCTCTTGCGGGCATCAAGGCTTCAGCTCAGCAACGCTGTTGCTGGATCACGAAAGTAGCGGCAAGAGCAGAGCGATCAAATCACATCGCGCAGGGGTGTCTTGGTGGTAGCTGACCAATCACAGCAGGAACTGCTTCGCAGGATCGATCGGCTGGAATCGATCGATGCCATTCGGCAGCTCGCTGCGAAATATTCACTCGCGCTGGACATGCGCGATTCCAACGCGTGGGTGAATCTTTTCCCCGAGGATGTTCGCGTCGGCGGAGGTCTCTCCGGTCGGAAGGCGTTGCGCGACTGGTTTGAAGAGACGCATTGGAAGCAGTTCGACGGAACCTCGCACCACATCGGCGGTCACATCATTGAATTCGACAGCCCTGATGAGGCGCAAGGAGTCGTCTATTCCAAGAACGAGCATGAGACCGGTCCGGAATGGGTGATCATGCAGATGATGTATTTCGATAAATATGAGCGGATTGACGGGCGCTGGTATTTCCGCCGCCGGCTACCGCTTTACTGGTACGCGACGGACCTCAACAAGCCGCCGATCGGGGACCGCAAAATGCGCTGGCCAGGAGCCCAACCCTACCATGGCAGCTTTCATGATCTGTTTCCGTCATGGAAGGAGTTTTGGGAGCGCGGCGGGCAAACGAACGAGGAACCGGTTGCGGCCCCCGCGCCACTGGAGAAGTTTCTGGAAACGATGCGGAGGGATGCGCCCTTGCCACGGTCGCGTGTGCGGACCTGATTAGCTCCCCGGGCTCGGACTTTGGACGCGCGGTGCGATGCGGGCAATCCCGCTCTCATATTTGACGTTATGCACCGAGATCATCGACTCGACGTCCCGCACGCCTTCCATCGTGCGGATGCGCAGGTTCACCATGTCGTTGAGCTGCTCGATGCTCGTGAACAAGCCCATGGCCAACAAGCTGTACCGTCCGAGCAGGATGATCACGCAATTGATGTCGTCGAGAGCGGAAAGCTGATTGGCGAGGGTCTGAACCCGACTGGGTTCCGCATCGATGCCGAGCATCACCAGGTTCGGTGAGCCGGCAAGGCGGAAATCGGTCACCACCGTGAACTGAAGAAGCCGCTCCGCCTGAAGCCGTTTGATCCGGCTACGGACGGTCCCTTCAGTTACTCCGAGCTCGGCCGCGATCTGCCGGTTGGACACACGGGCGTCGCGTCCCAGTTTCTCGACAATGCGCCGGTCGAGATCGTCAAGCTTGGTCCCGTTCAAAGTGGCACCACGTTGAATTCGAATTTGATGATATCGGCGGCGATGCCGGGCGTCAGGCTGCCGACCCCGGCAATCCCGGCGACATGCTCCATCAGGAACAGGTTGATCTCCGTGAAATCGTGAAGCGCAACCAGCAGCTCAATATCATGAGCGCCGCTCATGATATTGACACTCAGGACTTCGGGGAGGCGGGCCAGGTCGCGAGCCACGTCGCTAACTTCGCGCTTGCGCACCTTGATGCCGACAACGATCAGCACATTGTAATCATGCGCCGCAAAATCGGTCACCGCGATGACCCGGCAGGCGCCGCTTTCCTCAAGCCGTCGCAACCGGCTCGAAACCGTCGCGGCAGTCACTGAGAGCCGCTCCGCAATTTCCTGGTTTGTGGCGCGCCCGTTGCTGCGGAGGATCTCGATAATCCCCAGGTCCAATGGATCCAGAACCGGCGGAGCCGATGTCTTACCGGATCGGATTTGCATTCGCGACAGTGCCCCTATTCCCGACACCACCGTATCAATTCCACTGCGCCGGTGCTAGGTTGCGTGCGGGAGAATTTCCGCCTCCGGTTAGATGGGTGACCCTGCCTGCTCCTGCGCAATGATGTCCAGGAACAGCGGACGTTCGCCGCCGCCATGGACCTCCAATTCCGCGCCGCTGATGTAGGCAGCCATAGGCGATGCCAGGAAGGCAACTGCATTGGCAATGTCTGCGCCCCGCCCGAGGCGGTGAAGCGGCAGGCTATCGGCAATCCGCTGTTGGGCCCGTGCCGAACCGTAGGTTTCCTCCGTCGTCTCGGTCTCGATGAGCCCGACGATGATTGCGTTAACGCGAATTTCCGGGCCCCATTCCTGGGCGAGGCTCTTGGTCAGGCTGACCAGCCCTGCTTTCGCCGCACCGTAGATCGCGGTGCCGGGTGAAGGGCGCTGCGCCGCAACGCTAGCTATATTGACGATCGAACCTTTGCTTGCGCGCAGGTGCGGATAGGCCGCTTGAGCGACATGCAGCGGGGCCAGCAGATTCAGCGCGATAATCGCTTCCGAAAAGCGAGGACTGGCTGTGGCTGCCACCGCTTGCGGGGAGCCGCCCGCGTTATTGACCACGATGTCGAGCCTGCCATGCTTTGCCACCGCTTGATCGATCAGCTGTTGTGCCTGATCAGGCTTGCGGATGTCGCAGGCGAAAAAAGAAGCCGATCGGCTCGCAGACCTAGGAAGATCATTAGGCTCATTGCGCCCGCAGGTGACGACATCGCATCCAGCTTCGAGCAGGCGGGTAGCAATCGCAGCCCCGATGCCGCGGGTTCCGCCGGTCACTAGGGCAACCTTCCCTTGGAGTCCTTCAAGCATCGATCTTCAGCCGAGGTGCTTGGAGAAGAAGCGAACCATCACTTCCAGCGCTTCACGTGCTTCGGGAAGATGCAGGATGTACCAATGGGCGTGGGGCATCGCCTCGAACACAAACAGGTCGGCATCCACCCCGGAGTGCCGCAGAGCGCGATGAAAACTTGTCGTGGCGCTGAGCACCGCGTCCCGTGTGCCACTGATCAATAGCGTGGGGGGAAAGCGGCTGAGATCACCCTTGACCGGCGACACAAGCGGATCGCTTGGGTCTGCACCGCCAATATAGGCGCGGATTTCGCTCAGTTCATGAGTGGGCGGCAGGACCGTCTCACCCCAAAAGCCCATAAGCGTGAAAATCTGCGCAGTATCACCGAGATCAGTCAGGTCTCCACCCGCGGTGAAGACTCCGCAGCAAGCCGGAAGCGGAATTCCGTCCCGCTGCAACCGCATGATCGTTTGAGCCGTCAGGAACCCGCCAGCCGAAGCGCCATAGATCCCGATTTGCTCCGGCTGATGATATTTGAGCATCTCCTTGTACACGGCAACGACATCATCGACCGCTGCAGGAAATGGGTGCTCCGGCGCGAGCCGGTAATCGATAGCAAAGACCGTGATCCGGGCCATGTTGGCGATTGGAATCGCTTCCACCAGCGCGCCCGAGCCCATTACGAACCCGCCGCCGTGGAGGTTCAACAGCACCTTGCCGGCATTCTCCGGCGGCATGTCCTTTGGCGTTAGCCGGTGGCAGCGGACGCCGGCGATGGACATTTCCTCAACGTCAACCGGATAGGCCTCCAAGGCCATGTCCGACAGGGCCTTCATCTGCTGATCGACGCTTTCGCGCATCGCCCACATGGGGATCGGTTCGGAAGTGGCGGGGGGCGCCTCGGACCAAGGCGGCGTAGCGAGAAACGCCCGGGCTTCGTTGCTGACGGTGTTGGGCACCGGCAGCACACGGCCTCCCAGGTCAACGCCGCCATCCGAGTCGATTCTATACGCCATCAAACCCCTCCATGCCTGCCGACGGGCGACACCGACGCGGTGCCAGCTGGCTGCTGGCGCATCGCAGCCCTGGGCGCAAGAGCGGGAGCGCCAGCCGGCAGTGAAGCGGGCGCTCCAAGGCGCTAGTGCAGGATGAAAT
>CAMLKX010000017.1 GCA_946480515.1 uncultured Sphingomonadaceae bacterium
GCGGTTAGATTAGCGGGCGTCTGAAATCCAGATGTCCTTGAACTCGATCGGCTGGCCTTCGCTCTGCAGGGCGATATAGCCTTCGCCGATCACCAGATTGCCGCCTGCCGCGGCGATCAATGGCCGCGCAAGCTTGTCGGCGGGATCATATTCAACGCGGTCATATTCGAGAGCCGTGACCCCATCGACGCGCTGGATCACATGGCCGGTCGGAGAAACTCCAATCTCCAGATCGCGCCATGTTCCGTTCGGCGGAACGGGCACGGTCGAATTGACGCAATGGATCCTGGTCAGCTTGCCGGCGATGGTGATATGCGTTCCCGGCGTGCAGACATTGCCGTTGGTGCGCTTGTCCGTGCCCCGTCGGCCAAGCAGTTGCGCTTCTGCCGACACGGGAAAGGCCTGGTGTCGCGACATCGTTGATGGCGACTGCGCGAAGATCATCACCCCGCTGTTATACTCCGCGTAGAATGGCGTGCCCTTCAGAGGAGTGCCGACAATCCGGTATTTGAGCTTGAGCCGGAAGCTCTTGAACGGCCGGTTGTAGAACAGGTGGCCAAAGCGGCCGCGAAGCTCGCCATATCGATCATAGCCGACACGGATCGCGCCATCGGCAACCGTGAACGTCCCAATCGTATCTTCGCCGACCGGATAACCCGCAACCTTCGGTGTCCAGCCGGCCAGCGTGCGGCCATCGAAGATCGGCTGCCATCCCTCGTCCGTCCCTTTCGAAGGGGTTGCGCAAGCCCCAAGTCCACAAAGAACGGCCGCGACTGCGAGCGCCTGAACCCTCAATCCGAATGACATGAGCTGCCCCCCTCCCAAGCAATCAGCATCGCACTGTCGCGCGGCCGCGTTCAATCCTCAAGCAAGTTCGGATCGCGCAGCCCTTCGCCGATCGCGGCGCGGGCAAGTTCGGACTCACTGCTGGTGACCGGATAGGCGCAGTAGTCCGCCGCGTAGAAGGCGCTTGGCCGATGGTTGCCCGAGATCCCGATCCCGCCGAACGGAGCGTTGGACGGGGCGCCATTGGTCGGCTTGTTCCAATTAATCACCCCGGCGCGGACATTGGCCCAGAAGCGGTTGTACAGTTCCGGGCTGCCGCCGACGAGGCTCGC
Source organism: uncultured Sphingomonadaceae bacterium (assembly GCA_946480515.1). The sequence goes on from CAMLKX010000017.1 coordinate 1,119, forward strand.
GCACAGGCCGAAGCGGGTGGCATTGGCCTCGTCGATCGCGGCATCAAAGTCCGCGACCCTGATCAGCTGCAGGACCGGCCCAAAAAATTCCACGTCAGGCCGCTCCCGGATATCCGTCACGTCCATCAGCGCCGGCATCAAGTAAGGTCGCTCTTGGTAGGGCCGATCGAGACGGCGGATCGTCCGCCCGCCCTTCATCATCAGTTCGACCCAATGCTCCTGGAGCTGATCGGCCGCCGCATTGTCGATCAGGGGACCCATGAAGGGCTGCGAATCGGCGTGGGGATGATCGACGATGATTCGGTCGATGAGCTTGCCGATGCGCTCGACCAGCTCCTCATGCTTGCCCTGTTCGACGATCAGGCGCCGGGCCGCGGTGCAGCGCTGGCCAGCCGAGAGATAGGCGGATTGAACAGCGATCGCCGCCGCGGCCTCAAGATCGGCGCAATCCCACACTACCAGCGGATTGTTGCCGCCCATCTCGAGCGCCAGGATCTTGTGCGGCATCTCGGCGAATTGGCGCGACAGAGCCAATCCAACCTTCGCGGAGCCAGTGAACAACAACCCGTCGATCCCCGGATCGGCGGCGAGCGTCCGCCCCTCCTCCGGCCCGCCCTGGACCAGCCGGACAACGCCGTCCGGGACCCCCGCCTCGCGCAACAGATCGACCAGAAAGGCGCCGCTGGCCGGAGTCTTTTCCGATGGCTTGAACACGACCGCATTGCCCGCAATCAGCGCCGGCACGATGTGACCGTTCGGCAGGTGTGCCGGGAAGTTATAGGGTCCGAGCACGGCGAGGACGCCATGCGGTTTGTGGCGAACCGCAACCTTGCTGCCGAGGGCGGCTTCCAGCCGGCGCTGCGGCGTACGCTCGGCGTAGGCGCTGACCGAGATATCGACCTTGTTGATCACGGCAATGACCTCGGTGGCGGACTCCCACAACGGCTTGCCGGTCTCGCGCGCGATCAGATCGGCGAACTCATCCTGCTTGGCACGGACCACATTGGCGAAGCGGCGAAGCGTCTCGATCCGGTAGGACAGCGACTGCGCCGCCCACGCCGGCCAGGCTTCGCGCGCCACCGCGATTGCCTCGGCCGGATCCCCGATGTCTCCGGCCCACAAGGTGGTTCCAGTCGCCGGCTCGATCGAGATCAAAGGGGCACGCATCGCGCCCTTGCCTAGTGGTTCAAGGGGTCCGGTCAAGCGCCCGTCCCACTGGCGAAGGCATCTCCCATCCGGCGGATCTGGTCGATCTTGGCATGGAACAGCGACCAGTCGTCGCGCTCCGCAATCGGCGCCCAGATCGCTTCGACCTCCTCGATGTGCATGCTGCAGGGATCGGCGTCATTCCAATAGGGATGCTCGCGGGCAGCAAGGCGCTCCCTACCGGAGAGGGCCGCTCGGAGTGGATCGAACGCCTCACCATAGGCTTCCTGCCCAGGATCGCGGCCGGCGCGCCAATCGAAGAACAGCCGGTCGATGGTGACCGTTCCGCCTTGCAGCGCCTCGATCAAGGCACGAGCGAGCGCGCGGTCTGCCTCCTCTTCTGCCGGGCCCACACCGAGCCGGTCGATCAACTTCCGCACCAGTGCAGCCTCAAACTGCTCACCCCAGGTGGAGAAAATCTCGACCAGCCGATCGCGCTCGCTGATCAGCGTCAGCGCTCCGGCAAGCTGAGCAAGGTCCCACTGAATTGCTTCCGGCTGGCGACCAAAGCAATAAAGGCCGCTATGGTCGAAATAGGCGGCGGTGAAGCCCAGTTCCCACGTGGGGGTGAAGCGCCAAGGGCCATAGTCGAAGCTTTCGCCGGTGATCGCGATATTGTCGCTGTTCAGCACGCCATGAACGAAGCCGGCCGCGAGATAGCTCGCCGCGAGCGAGGCTGTTGAAGCGGTCACGCGCTCAAGCAGCCGAAGGCCATTCTCCGCGTCCTCATTGCCCGAGCGGTCGCCATAGAGATGGCCCAGGCAATAGCGCGTCAACTTGGCGATATTGTCGCGGTCGTTGAAGAAGGCGAGCCGCTGAAAGCTGCCGATGCGAATATGACCATGACTAAGGCGGGTTAAGACTGAAGAGCGGGTCGGCGACGGTTCATCGCCGCGCACCAGATCTTCCCCGGTCTCGAACAAGGCGAATGTCTTGGACGTGCTGACTCCCAGCGCCTCCAGCATCTCGGTGGCGAGCACTTCGCGAACACCGCCCTTCAGAGTCAGGCGCCCGTCCCCCATCCTGCTCCACGGGGTTTGCCCGGAGCCTTTGGTACCAAGGTCGAGCAGGCGATCATCGCCATCCCGCAGCTGAGCGAACAGGAAACCCCGCCCATCGCCTAGATCCGGATTGTAGGAGCGAAACTGATGGCCGTGATAGCGCAGGGCGAGCGGCTTCGTGAGGTTCTGCGTCAACGGCTCGAACCGGCAGAAGTGAGCCGCCTGCCCCGCTTCGTCGAGAGTGCCAAGCCCAACGCGTTCGGCCCAACGCCTGTTGAAGAAGCGCGGGATCTGAAGAGGGAACGGCGCCGGGTCGACTTCGTCGTAGAAGTCGGGTCCAAGCTCGAGGATCCTGGGATCCGGACGGTAAGCAACCATCATCGGTGAAAGCTGGAGCGTCCCACGGGGTTCCGCTAGGCATCCCGGCGAACCGACGCAAGGGGACGGTCATGGGTGGCGGAGCAAGCTGGGTCGAAGGCTTCTGGACCGTTCCTGACGGGCTTCGCCTCCACTATCGTAATTATGCCGGACCGTCCGACCAGCCGCCGATCCTGTGCCTTCCGGGTCTGACTCGCAACGCGCGCGACTTTGAGGCGCTTGCCGACGCCTTTGCCGGGCAATGGCGCGTGCTGGCGATCGATTTCCGCGGCCGGGGTCTCAGTGACTACGACCCGCAGCCGGAGCGCTACACCCCCCTCAGCTACGCCGACGACACGATCCGGCTGCTTGACGAGCTTGGGATCGAGCGGGCGGTTTTCGTCGGCACCTCGCTTGGCGGCATTGTGACCATGTTGGTCGCCGCGACTCAGCCGCATCGGATTGCCGGAGCATTGCTCAACGACGTCGGTCCGAAACTTGGCCGAAGCGCACTGGACCGGATTCGTGCGTATGTCGGGAAGCCCCTGGAGGCATCCAGCTGGGAGGAAGCAGCGGCAGCGACCCAGAGCAACAATGCCGCTGCCTTCCCGACCTACAGCGCCGCCGAATGGCTTCGGATGGCGCACCGGACATGCCGCGAGGACCAGGGCGTAATCCGCTTCGACTATGACATGGCAATCGCCAACAATTTCGCGCGCGATCCGGGCGAGCCGCCGGATAGCTGGCCGCTGGTGGACGCGATGGCCGGACTTCCGGTAACCCTGCTGCGCGGCGAAATCAGCGACCTGCTGAGCGCGGAGGTTGCTCAGCGGATGATCGACCGGATGCCCCGCGCAGAGTTGGCAATCGTTCCGGCGACCGGCCACGCGCCAACCTTTGATGAGCCGGAGGCCCTTGCCGCCGTTGAACAGCTGCTGGCGAGGATTTCCTAGGCGCTGATCCGCCGCAGCTTGTCGAGCGCGACCGCATCGCCCTCTTCCGGTGCGATCGTGCCCGCGAACGCACCTTGGCGGTCGAACAAAAGAACCGTTGCGGTATGATCGACCGTATAGTCTCCGCCCGGTTGGGCAACCTTCTCAGAAAAGATGCCGTACTGCTTCTTGACCTGCTCAATCTGCTGAGGCGTACCCGTCAGCCCCACCACCGGGCTATCGAACAGAGCAGCATATTTCCCAACGTCAGCGGGTGTGTCCCGCTCGGGATCGACACTCACAAACAGAATCGTGAACGCGTCCGCCCCTTTGCCCATCGTGTTGCGGAGCCGGACCAGGCGAGCGAGCGTGGTCGGGCAAACGTCCGGGCAATGGGTGAAGCCAAAGAAGATCGCGTAAGGCTTGCCGGCAAGCTGAGTGGTCGAGAATGGCTTGGCGGTGGAGTCAGTGAGGGTGAACGGCCCACCGATGCCGAGGGTCTGTCCGGCCGGAGCCAGCTCTGGCTCGTTTCGCAAAAAAAGCAAACCGGCGAACCCGATCAGCGCGAGTCCGACTAGGACCCACAGCAAGATGCGGATGCGCCGCACCGGATTAGTGGTGGGCATGAGCGTCAGCCGCGGCTGTGGCCGGCCGGACTTCGAACACCACCCGCTGCTTGCCCGCCCGCACGAACTGCAGTTCGACCGGGACTCGCTGTCCGGCCCTAAGCCGTCCGGACAGATTGGTCAGCATCAGGTGCGTTCCCCCGGACTTCAGCGCGACCGGCTTTCCAGTCGGCAGCGGGAGACCTTGCGGGAGTGCTCGCATCCGCATGATCCCGCCGTCCATGGTCATGCTGTGGATCTGGACCTTGCCAAGATCGCTTCGCCCGCCGAGCAGCCGGTCGGGGGCACCCCCGTTCAGCAGCGTGACATAGCCGGCGGCAGCCGTCTGGCCGGGCGCGGTCTCCCGGATCCAGGCGCCGGTTGCCGATACTGGAGATTGGGCTTGAGCGGCGGCCGGAACCGCAAGCAGTGCGAGCAGGAACAGATTAGGCTTCACGAGCAACTGGCCTCGCTGGTTCGAATGTGAAGGGCGGTAGCTGATTCATCCCTTCTCTCAAGAGCTTGCTCCAGCGAGCAGATAGTTCGTTGAAATAGGGATCATTGCGCTCGATCCGCTGCGCGTGGTCGATGCGATACTGATCACGCTCGATCGTCACAAGATCGAGCGGCAGGTCGACCGCAATATTGGCGCGGATGGTGCTGTCGAACGACAGCATCAGCATCCGGATCGCCTCCTCGAAACTCATCTTCGGGTCATAGCCGCGGACGAGGATCGGGCGGCCATATTTTGTCTCGCCGATCTGAAAGAAGGGGGAGTCGTCGGTCGCCTCGATGAAATTCCCTTCCGGATAGACGAGGAACAGCCGTGGATCCTGTCCCTTGATCTGGCCGCCAAGGATCAAAGAGGCGGAGAAGGATGCGTCATGTTCATGACCGGCCCAGTCATGCTTGCGGATCACGTCGCGCAGCGTGTCACCGACGACATTGGCGATCTGGTACATCGATGGCGCAGTCAGGATCGAGGGGCTGCGATCCTTGGGCGCTTTGACGCGTTCCTTAAGAAGATTGATAACCGCCTGCGTGGTCGCCAGATTTCCGGCCGACAGCAGGACGATTGCCCGCTCTCCCGGAACTTCCACCACCTGCACCTTGCGCGCTTGTGACACGTCGTCCACGCCCGCATTTGTGCGCGTGTCGGCCATGAACACCAGGCCGCGGTCGAGCCGCATGGCTACACAATAGGTCATAGTGCTCCGCAACGATTATTGCTGGACCTGCACATCCACCGAAAGGGACTCGCCCTCCCCGCCAACGCGCATCCCGATCACCGGTGCCGCGTCACGGTAGTCGAGTCCAGTCGCGACCCGCACATAGCGCTCATCGGGTGAATGGCCATTGGAAATGTCGAACCCGATCCAGCCGACACCGTCGACATGGACCTCCGCCCAGGCATGGGTCGCATCCTGCCCGACCCTGTCGTTGAGCATCAGGTAGCCGGAGATGTAGCGGGCCGGAAAGCCGAGCAGGCGTGCGGCGGAGATGTAGGCATGCGCATGGTCCTGACAGACACCGGTACCGGCGGCGAGCGCCTGCTCAGCAGTCGTCTCGGGCGAGGTTTGGCCAGGCTGATAGGCGATGGCTTCCCGAACCCGCTCGGACAGGTGATGGGCCAACGCAATCCTGTCACCGGAAAAGCCATTCATCGAGCGAGCGAGAGTCTTCAGGCCCCTGCCTGGCTGGCTGATCGGCGTTGAGCGAAGGAAATACCACAGTGGAAGATAGCCTGCGTGCGGTCCGACGATGCCGTCGCGGCTGCTGATCTCCACGGTTCCAAAGCAGCGAATGACGATCTCGCTGGTATTCGGCTCGATCGAGATCAGGTCGACCTTGTTCAGGTGATGGTCATTGAAGTGAACTTCCCTGCGACCGCCCTCCACCTCGATCTGCCAGTCCTCCACGATCTGGCCGATGCGGTCCTTGGGCGTAAGGCGCAGCTGCTGGAGTCCATGCTGCACCGGGCTGGCGTAGCGGTAGCGCGTTTCATGCTCGACCCGCAGCCTCATTGCTCCGGCTCAAAGCGGTAATCACGCTCGATCGCGGATGCGAGCGCATTGTTGGCAATGAGAAAGTCTCCAACGAACTCATGCAGGCCGTCGGCGAAAATCCGCTCCATCGGCTCACTGAAGCAACGGCCCTGGACGTCTCCCGCCATTGCGTGACAAGGAGGCGCTGCTCCGTACGCATCCTCAAGCGCAGCCAGCTTTGCCTGGATACGCGCGTAACAAAAGGCGAGGCTGCGCGGCATTTGTTCGTTGAGGATCAAATATCGCGCAACGCTCATCGCCGAGATCTCACTGCCGTGCTGCCAGCGGAACGAGCGATAGGCCGAGACAGAGCGAAGGATCGTCTCCCACTGAATGATGTCGATCGGCGAGCCGACCGCGGACACGGATGGGAGCAGCAGGTAATATTTGACGTCAAGCAGACGGGCGGTGTTGTCCGCGCGCTCGATGTGCAGGCCAAGCTCCTGGAAAAAGTAGATGTCATTGCGGAGCATGGTGTTGATCGCGGCCCCGCGGACCACCGAATTATATTTACGGACGGCGGCGATCAGCGCCGGTACCTCGCGTTCCCGAACGCGAGAGTTCCAGCTGTCGAACTCCATCCAGCCTTCATTGATAGCTTCCCAAACTTCACGGGTGAGTGCCGTCCGGACCCGCCGCGCATTGTCCCGTGCGATCTTGATCGTGGCGAGGATGCTTCCCGGGTTGGACCGGTCGAGCAGGAGATAATCGACCAGTCGGGTAGTCGTATACTCATTGCCATGCTTTGCGTTGAAACCAGCGAGCTGACCCGTCGTGGTCAGAATGGAGGTCCATTCATTGGCTGCCGACGAAGCGCGGGTGAGCGCGATCAGGAACCCGGCCGATAGCAGGCGAGCCGTCGCTTCGGCCCGCTCCAGATAGCGGTTCATCCAGAAGATGCCGGAGGCGGTGCGTCCGAGCATCAATCGTCCAGCACCCACGTGTCCTTGGTCCCGCCGCCCTGGCTGGAGTTCACCACCAGCGACCCTTCAGTCATGGCCACGCGCGTGAGCCCGCCCGGAACAATGTCCACCCCGTCCGGCGAGACGAGGATGAAAGGACGGAGATCGACGTGCCGCGGAGCGAGCCCGCGCTTGCTGAAAATCGGTACTGTCGATAGTGCCAAGGTAGGCTGAGCGATGTAATTGTCGGGCTTGGCCTCAAGCTTGGCGCGGAACGAAGCCAGTTCCTTGCGGCTGGCAGCGGGACCGATCAGCATTCCATAGCCGCCCGAGCCATGCACTTCCTTGACCACCAGCTCGGCCAGATGATCGAGGACGTAGCTCAGCTGATCGGGCTCGGAGCAGCGCCACGTCTCCACATTGTCGAGCAACGGGGATTCGCCTGTGTAAAAGCGGATGATCTCCGGCATGTAGCTGTACAGTGCCTTGTCGTCGGCGATCCCCGTGCCTGGCGCGTTGGCCAAGGTAATCCCGCCGGCGCGGTAGACGTCGAACAGCCCTGCTATCCCGATCACGGACTCTGTCCGGAAGTTCAGCGGATCGATCCAGTCGTCATCAATCCGCCGGTACAGCACGTCGATCGGCTGGTAGCCTCGCGTTGTCCGCATCGCGATGCGGCCATCGATCAGACGCAGGTCGTGCGCCTCGACCAGCTCGACACCCATCTGCTCGGCAAGGAAGCTATGTTCGAAATAGGCCGAGTTGAAGCTGCCCGGAGTAAGAACCGCAATGGTTGGCGACCCATCGCATGCGGGCGGAGCGCAGGCCGCGAGCGAGCGGCGCAGGCGCTGAGGATAATCGGAGATCGGTTGCACCGGAATTCGGCTGAACAGCTCCGGAAACATCTGCAGCATCGTTTCCCGATTCTCGAGCATATAGCTGACGCCCGACGGGGTGCGCGCATTGTCCTCCAGCACCATGAAGCGGTCCGGACCGGTGCGCACCAGGTCGATCCCGACCACATGGGTGTAAACGCCGGCCGGCGGGACGACCCCAGCCATCTGCGGAAGAAAGGCGCTGTTTCGCGCCACGAGCTCCTGCGGCAGCTTGCCCGCGCGCAAAATCTCCTGGCGGTGATAAAGGTCGTACAACAGGGCGTTGATGGCCCTCACCCGCTGCTCGATCCCGCGGGCGAGGCGCCGCCACTCGGATGCCGACAGAATGCGGGGAATGATGTCGAACGGGATCAGCCGTTCGTCGCTGTCGGATTCTCCGTAAACGTTGAAGGTAATCCCGACGCGGCGGAAGAATGTCTCCGCCTGCTCCGCCTTGCTTTTCAGATGCTCGCTATTCTCTTGGTCGATCCACCGGCGAAACTCGGCGTATGCGGGCCTTGGCTCGCCGCCGCTTTCGTCGAGCATCTCGTCGAACATCGCCGCTCCTGATCGTACCAACGCATCTTGGCAGATGTTTTGTGCGGCGCAACATGCTTAGGCCCGTTGACGAAATCCTTACGACTCCCTTATACAGAACGACCAATGTCGAACGCGAACGCCTTGCCGATGATGCTCCAGCCGCTCTGCGGCCGGCTCTCGGCGTGCGCTCTTGTAGCAGTAGCGAAGGTAGCAAACCCGCAGCTTGGGGGTGTGCCCGGCTCTGCCTGACGACCGATCTACAAACCGGTTCTGAAGTTAGACCCCGCCCCCACCAGGAGGCGGGGTTTTTTATTGCGTGTTGGCGAAGTGACAGGAGGAAAGAATGTGTGAGATGGCGATCGAATTTGAACCCACCGACAATGTCATGCCCCGGGTTCTCGAGCGGATTGAAGATCATGGCTTCGTCCTGCGCGGTCTGAAGCTGATCCCGGCCAATCCGACCGGGCGATCGATGCTGCAGATCGACCTCGGCGGCTGGAACGAATGGGATGATTTGCGGGCGCTTGAGCAGGGCCTGTCCAGCCTCGACCCCTCGATCCGCGTGATCCAGCTCGCAACCGGTGCCACCGCCACCGCTTGATAGCCGGTCGACCAGTCGGCGCCAGCCCGCTGCTCGGGCGGCCTGCTCCTCCCGCGCTCAGCCCGCGCGGGCGGTTCCCGCCCACGGCTCGGTTCATCGTTCAAATCGGGGCGGTGGGCCGAACTCATCGGTCCCGTTCCCTTCGCGACTCGGAACGATGAAGCGGCTTTACCGTTACGCTGCGGTGACGTGTGGGGTCAGTTCGTTGCAATCCGCACATGTCCGTAGTTCCTCTGTAGGAGAATCGATGATGCGAAAGTCACTTTTGACGATTGCCATCGTGAGTTCGGTATCGCTCAGCGCTTGCGCAACGGACAGCCAAACGGCTGGTGACATCGCTCAAGGTGCGGCAATCGGCGGCGTTGCCGGTACTGCGGTCGGCGCAGTTGTTCCCGGGGTCAGCGTGGTCGAAGGTGCGGTTGCGGGCGCAGCGATTGGCGGACTTGGCGGCGCAATCTGGTCTGACCAGAACAATGATGGCCGGGTCGACGGCTACGTCCAGAATGGCCAATATTATTCTGGAGCCCCATCCGGCTATGATCCGACGCTGCAGCGCGTAGTAACCGGTGCAGCCGGTGGCGCGGCGCTCGGAGCAGTCGCAGGTGCCGTCCTGCCGGGTGTTGGCCTGCTTGAAGGCGCTGTCGTCGGAGCTGCCGTCGGCGGACTTGCCGGCGCAATCTGGGCCGACAACAACAGCGATGGCCGCGTTGACGGCTATGTCCAGAATGGCCAGTACTATCCGGGTGAACCCGCCCCCAGCTCAGCGCCCGCTCCAGTTCCGACCGGAGAACGCGGCTAATTCGGAGATGACGTGACGAGTAGGCGTATTTCGCGCACCGGCCCAGAGCGGCTGGTGCGCGCATTCTTCCATGTCACAGGGGCCGCTGCCACAGCGGCCCTTTTTCCAATTGCGCCCGCGGCCAGCGCACCGCCGCACCAACAACTCCGTCAGGACCAACGGCAGGAAGTGGCTGATTTCTATGCCTCCCGGCAGGGGCGCCTGCTGTGGTTCGGAAAGGCGGGACGGCAGGCCGACTTGCTGTTCGAGCTTTTGAACACGGCCGCGATCGACGGCCTTGACCGCCGCCGCTACCGGGTCACGTCACTTGATCGTGCGATCCGCGCCGCGCGGACCGGTAGGCCCGAGGCAGCTCGCCGGGCCGACCTGCTGCTGAGCCAAGCGCTTGTCGACTATGTACAGGACCTGCGCCGGCCCGGTCCCGACATTGGAATCATCTACGTTGACCCAGAGCTGAGGCCGAAGCCGCCTTCCCCGCGTGCCATTCTCGCTGAGGCTGCCGCCGCGCCGTCGCTTGAGCGCCACATCGCGACGATGGGGTGGATGCATCCGCTCTACGGGCAAATCCGGACCGCGCTGATGACAGGTCGCAACTGGCCACGGGACCATTATCAGCGTCTCCAGCTCAGTCTTGAGCGTGCTCGTGAGCTGCCACCCGCTCGGGTCCGGCACGTGCTGGTCAACATCCCCGCCCAACAACTGTTCATGTACCAGGACGGCGAGGTTGCGGATTCAATGCGCGTGGTTGTGGGAAAGCCCAAGTATCCGACGCCAATGATGAGCGCGATCATCCGCTACGCCGCGCTTAATCCATACTGGAACGTGCCCGCGGACCTCGCGGCAGAACGAGTCGCTCCCAATGTACTAAAATCGGGGCTCTCTTATCTGCGCACCCAGCGCTATCAACTGCTCGCGCCCTCGGCGACGGGCTATGAGGTGATAGATCCCACCACCGTCGACTGGGCTGCGGTCGCGAACGGCACAAGCCAGGTCTATCTGCGCCAGCTCCCCGGCCCGGCCAACGCCATGGGACGGATGAAATTTATGTTCCCCAATGCGCAGGGCGTCTACCTCCACGACACTCCTGACAGGAAGTTGCTGAACGAGGCATCGCGTCTGTTCAGCGGCGGTTGCGTCCGCCTGGAACATGCGCCGAAGCTGGGACAATGGCTGTTTGGAAGTCCGTTACGGCCGGATGGTGCTGGGCCAGAACAGAAGGTGCCGCTGAACAATCCTACTCCAGTTTATCTCACTTATCTGACAGCAGTCCCGAGCGGCAGCGACTTTGCCTTCTACGACGACATCTATGGGCGCGACGCCGCACGCTTGGCGCAATTGGGCAACGATAAAGGCACGATCGCATCCCGCTAGGTCAGCCCGGCTGCCACGTCGCGGTATAGACGATCTCCTGAGCGATCGGCCGGCCGCGAGAATCCCGAGCGGGCCGAAACCACAGCCGCTGTTCGACGACGCGGCACAGATTTCCGTCGACGATGGTGTCCCCGCTCGATCGAACCACCTTGCACGAGGTGGCTGAGCCGTCCGGAAGAACTCGCAGCGCCAGGGAAGCGATCCCCGAACGCTGGCGTCCGGCAGCGATCTGGCGATAATCGCGGTCGGTCAGGTTGCGGATTAGCCGGACCGGAACCTCGCCTCCGCCTGATCCGGTGCCACTCCCTCCGGTTCCGCCGCCGCCGAAGCCACTCCCCTGCCCGCCCGCGCCGGTTCCGGGTCCCGGAACATCCGCCGCCCCGGCGGTCCGATCCAGTCCTTCCGGCCCACGCACCTGAGCAACATTGACCGGCGGGGGTGTCGGCAGCACGATCCGCGGCGGGGGCGCGATGATCGGCGTCGGCTTCGAACGGATGTTGGCCGGAGCCGCTTCGTCTTCAGGCGCGGACCGCTCATCCGGGGTTGACGGCCGCTCCTGCTGTAGCACGGGGGGCTGTGGCTCGATGATCTCGAAGATTTTCAAGACTTCCGGCGACTGGCCTGCGACTTGCACCGCGAAACCGCTGAGGATCAGCGCCCCCAAACCAGCGTGAACCAGAGCTGCGGCCATCAATGCTGCCGCGCGATCCTGTCCAACGGTTCCGCGATACTGTGACACTGGCAGGCCTCGACTGGTCAAACGCTTGTCGAGGCGCGAAGGTGTCACTCCTTCAGGCCCGAGACTTCACCGCTCATGGCTGCCTTCCGGTACATTGAAGGCGCAACCCCGAGCCACTCCCGGAAGGCCCGCCGAAACGCATCGGAATCGCAATAATCAAGCCGGCAGGCGATATCTTCGATCGAAAGGGATGAATCGCGCAGCAGATCGAGCGCCACCTCCCGTCTGCAGCTATCCTTCACTTCGCGATAGTTCGTGCCTTCACGGGCGAGGCGCCGGCGCAGCGTCGCCGAGCTTCCTCCCATCGCGGCAACGATCTGGTCGAACGAGGGCAGACGACTTGCCTGACGCAATTGTTTGAGGGCGAGACGCCGGACCTGCGTGACCGCCGCTTCCTCGCCGATATCGAGGCCTTGACCGTCAAACAGAAAGCTCCCTGGCGGAGGATTATCGAATTGGTCGACAGGGCGCACGACAGGATAATCCAGAAAGGCGGTCGGAAACTGGAAACCCGTCCACCCGCGGTCGAGCGCAAGCGGGAACGGGAGTTCAGGCAATTGCAGCGCGGCAAATTCCTGCGGCGGATGATCAAGGCCGATCCCTGTAATCGGAATTGTTCGATTGATGATCCAGCTGAACAGATTGTGGATCGAGGCCACACCATAGAGGTCCAGCACGCAGCCCATTGGCGAGGGTGCGGGGCGCATCGCGTCGAGGTGGAGCTCGGCAACTTCACCCCGCGTGCGCAAGCTCATCCGCCCGCAGCGCCAGTCGATCGCTTCGAAACAGTCTACGCAGTGAAGGACGGATTCGCGCAATGTGCGAGCACTGGAAATACCGTAGCGGATCACCCGCCAGTCGGCGGCGCGCAACGGCGAGCGGCCCGATCGACGATTATCCTCAGCGGCAAAGTGGATGACCGCTCGCCCCGTAAGCCGGGCAAGCTCGACCAGCGGCATTCCGCGCAGCCCCCCGCTCGCAAGGAATTTTTGAGTCAGCGGAGAGTTGAGTGACCTGAGCAGAGGTTCAAGGCTGCCGAACTGTCGCGCATAGAGGTCGAGCGCCGCTGCCGCCAGCCGTTCTCCCAACAACCACTCGCCATAATGCTTCACGCAAAGCTCTTCCCGGACCGAACCGCGAACCGACCCCATGATACTGCTCAATATCTCTTTTGCAACGCGAGGCAAGAAATGGCTCAATGCCTTGATAACCGGACAACAAATGCAGGGTTAGTCTTAAACAGATGATTGAAAATGGGGTGGAAGGAAATGTTGAGTTAAGTCACAAGGCCGCCGAAGTGCCGCGCGGTGAAGGAAGACGGCACCTGGAGAGAGGTATGACCGCACGGCTAAAAGCTGTTTCGCGCCGGCACGCGGCAGGGGTCCTGACTGCGCTTGGGGCCACTGCGCTGATCGCTGCCGATGCTCCAACTGGTGGTGAGCCCGGCGTCTACGCGTTCGCACTCAGCAACATTTTCATCGCCAGTTCGGGGGACGCCGGTGAGTGCCCGATCGTGGCCGACGGGGGGATCGAAACCTTCTTCAAGATGCTCCCGCCGGAAGAGCGGGCAAAATATGCCAAACCGGGCAAACCGGACGAGATCGAGCAGTCGAAGCGCGGCCCGCTCGAACTGGCGATGAACAAGCATTTTGGGTTCATGCGAGTTGCGATCAAAGGCGGCGGACCGGGCGGGCGTCAAGGAAAGGCCGTCCTTCCGCCGGGAGTGTCGCCGAATGATCCGATCACGCCAGAGCAGGCGATTCAGATCGGCGCCTTGAACGGGTTCCCGAAGGGCCGCGGCCGTCTCGCCTTCTCCAACCTGACGGTGGCTTATAGCGCCTGCACCAACCCCGAGGATTTCCCGTCGCTTGCCGAGGGGTTTCGCACTTATGATGGGCCGGTGGCGCCAGGGATCGACCTCGACGGCAAGGTCGGGAAGGAAGACTTTGCTGGGCTGGACGGCAAGAAAGGCGTCGATAATCAGCTCTGGCGAGCGGTCGGGTGCGTGCAATCGTTCCGAGAAAACGGCGACCCTGAACACGCCAGGAAGACCTTCGTCTCGGCGCGCGCGCCGACGCTGATCGAGCTGCGCGGGGTCGACAATCTTCAGAATGATCCGGACGTGCGGGTCCACATTTACGGGGGAGCGGATCCAGTCACACGCGACGGCCGCAACGAGGCCCTGGCGAAGGCGAGCTTCAAGCTTGACGGCGATCCGTCCCTCCGTTCGTCGACCCGCGGCAAGATCGTCAACGGGGTCCTGACCACCGATCCGGTCGATGTGCGGCTGTGTCAGGTCGAGG
>CAMLKX010000018.1 GCA_946480515.1 uncultured Sphingomonadaceae bacterium
GCTCGGCGATCAGCGCGAGCGTGGCCGGGTCGCCGTACATCACGACATCGTCCGTTGCGCCCTCGCTGGTGAAGAACCCGGCAGCGGCGACATCGAGCCGGTGTGGGGCGGCGGCTATGTCCTGCGGGACAGTGAACAGGCCGAAACTCCGCAGACGGCGGTCGCCTGACCGTTTAGGACTGTCCGACGAAGATCCGGTGCCGCTCGCTGAAACGCGGCATCTGCATGACTTCGGGAACTGACTGAGGTGCGTCGAACGGCTGCCAGCCGTCGCGGCCTAGCCGCTCCATCGGCCGAAAGCTCGCCTTGTACGCCATCCGTTCGGACCCATTCACCCAATATCCCAGATAGACATAGGGCAGACCGGCGCGCGCGGCGCGCACGATGTGATCAAGGATGATGAACGTGCCGAGCGACTTGCGCGCCTTCGGACCCACATCATAGAAGCTGTAGATCATCGACAACCCGTCACTCTGCTGATCGCTGAGGCAGGCCCCGACCAGCTTCCCCGGCCGTCCGCCCACGCTAGGCTCGCGATATTCGACGACATAGGTCCTGACCGGTGTCTGCTCGACCATGTCGCCGAAGTCGCTGTCGTCCATCTCCGCCATGCCGCCGCCGGGATGCCGCTCCGCGAGATAGCGCCGGAGAAGCTGATACTGCTCTTCGGTCGTCCAGGGCTTGCACGCCGTAACCTCAAGATCGGAGTGCCGCCGCATGAGCCGGCGCTGGGTGGCATTCGGCATGAACTGATCCGCCACCACGCGAACGGAGACGCACGCCCAGCAGTCGATGCAGCTCGGGCGATAGGCCACCGATTGGCTACGCCGGAACCCAATCCGGCCGAGAGCCTCGTTCAATTCCGTCGCATGAGCGCCGGTAAGCTCGGTGAAGACTTTCCGCTCAACCTTGCCGGGAAGGTAGGGGCACGGCGACGGGCTGGTCACAAAGAATTTCGGAAAGCGGAATGGTGCGCTCACCCTCGGGCGTCCTCAAGAACGTTACGGAAACCCTTATGCTATTCGTAAACGAACTTGAAAAGGTCCGGCTCCCGCGTCGCCGGAGCTCTCCGCCGAAATTGTCCCGTCACGGGAAACATGGCGGACCTGCTAGTCGATGGCTGATCGTTCGACCCGAAACTCAGCGTTCTCGAGTTGCCGGATCAGCAGGTCGATCGACTGGGCATCGCGCGCTTCGCATTCAATCTCGATCAACGTGTCCTTGGCCGGAAGATGCGAGAAAATCCGGTGGTGATGAATTTCCACGATGTTGACATTGGCTTGCTGGAACAAGCCGCTGATCGTGGCGAGCGTTCCCGGCCGGTCGGGAGCCTCGATCGTCATCCGCGCCATCCGCCCGCTCCGCACCAGGTCGCGCACCAGCACATTGGCGAGCAGCCGCGTGTCGATATTGCCGCCGCACAGCACGACTCCGACCCGCTCCCCCTGAAATCGTTGCGGATGGGCCAGCAACGCAGCAAGGCCGGCCGCCCCTGCTCCTTCGACGACCGTCTTCTCAATCCCGATCAGCAGCGCCACGGCTCGCTCGATATGCTCCTCGCCGACCAGGACGATGTCATCGACCAGCGAGGTCAGGATCGATGCGGTGAATTCGCTCGCCGCCTTGACCGCAATGCCTTCGGCCAGCGTATCGCCCCCGATCGGCAGGTTGCCCCCGTACAGCCGATTGCGCATTGACGGATAAAGCTCCGCCTGCACTCCGATCAGAGCGATCTCGGGCTTGAGCGCGCGGGCGGCGGTGCCCATTCCGGACATCAGACCGCCGCCGCCAATCGGAACGATCAGCGTACCGATCTGCGGAACCTCCTCGAGCATCTCGAGCGCGACGGTGCCCTGGCCTGCGATCACTGCGGGGTCGGAAAAAGGGTGAACGAACGTCAGCCCCTGCTCGTCTTCGAGCTGATGCGCATGGGTCGAGGCCTCGTCGAAGCTCCGGCCGAACAGCACGACCTTGGCGCCCCAATCCTCCGTTTGCGTGACCTTGATGGTCGGAGTGGACGTCGGCATGACGATCGTCACCGGGACATCCAGGCGCCGCGCATGATAGGCGAGGCCCTGGGCATGGTTGCCGGCCGACGAGGCGATGACCCCACTCCTTGTACGCAGCGGTCATCTGCAAATTTTCGAACTTGAGCCAGACCTCTGCACCCGTGAGGTTGCTCAAGGTCTGGCTCTTGAACGTCGGCGTATGTTCCACCGCCCCCGCGATCCGGATTGCGGCGTTGCGGATGTCTTCGATCGTCGGCGGCTGACACTGCATGCTGCCGCGTAGCCGTTCGAGCGGGGGCAAACAATGCCAACCCCCGCTGTGGCAATGCTCCGATTAAACGTCAGCTCTGATATTTGACCGAGCAGCCATATGGCCTGCTGGTCTGAACTGCGACCTTTCGCCCCGCCTTCAGGTCGGCGAGCGCCGCAAGCACATGGTTGCGGGCCGTCGCAATATCCGCCTTGTTCGCCGTTGGCTTGTCGTCGATGCCTCCAGCGTAAACCAGCGTGCCGGACTTATCGATCACGAACATGTGCGGCGTGGTCTTGGCGTCGTAGAGCTTCCCGACCGTTCCTGAGGGATCGAGCAGATAGGATGTTGCGTCTGACTTTTCCTTGCTCACCAGCGATTTGGCCGCAGCCGCGTTGACATTGCCCTGCTTGCCCGGTGCCGAGGAATTGATGGTCAGCCACACGATGCCGTCTCGCTTCGCGGCAGCCTGAGCCTTCTGCATGTTGCCGCTGTCATAATGTTTGCGGACAAACGGGCACTCCGGATTATTCCACTCCAGAACGACGATCTTGCCCTTCTGATCGGACAGTTTGACCGTCCCCCCATTCTGGTCGGTCAGCGAAAAGCCGGGCGCTGGGGCGCCGACCTGAACCGCGAATGCTGGAGCGGCGATCACGGTAATGGCAGTCAGGCCAATCAATCCATGCTTCATCTCGGTCTCCTTTCAGGTCGTCAAAGAAGTGAGCGTTCCTGCGGTTAGAAGCTGGGGCAGTACCTCCGGCGGCTGGCCCGGTCGGTAGAACAGGTAGAGCGGAACCCCCGACCTGCCATGCCGTTCAA
This sequence comes from uncultured Sphingomonadaceae bacterium, assembly GCA_946480515.1. The sequence continues at coordinate 3,082 of CAMLKX010000018.1, forward strand.
GGAACCGGCCAATCGCCGCATCGCCATTGGTCCAGTCGCCAACCAGCACCGCGACACCTGCGGCCTCGAACGATTTCGCTACCTCCGCGCGGTCGATCGCGGTCTTCTCATTGACCTTGCAGGTGAGGCACCAATCCGCGGTAAAATAGACGAACACCGGTTTGCCCTCGGAGCGGAGCGCCGCCAGTCTCGCTTCGCTGAAGGGCTCGGCAGTAAGAACCCCATCCGCTTCCCGAGGCGAGGCCGCTGCGCGGTCATTGGCGGGGAGCAGCACGAGCGCGGCAAGCGATGCGAGAAGGACTGGTGCTAGCGGCAGCCAGGCGCGTTCCCTCCCCTGGCGGCGGCCCACTCCCCAAAGCCCAAGGCCAAGCAACAGAGCCCCGGCAAGACCGATCGCCATACCGTTCACGCCCGACTGGCGGCCCAGAATCCAGGCGAGCGCGAGCGCCGTCACGAACATCGGCAGCGACAGGACATGGCGAAGCTTGGTCATCCATGTGCCCGGCCTGGGAAGCTTGCGCCGGAGCGCCGGAACAAAGCCGAGCAACAGGAAGGGCAAAGCAAGCCCCAAGCCAAGCCCGCCAAACACGGCAAGCGCTGCGACCGTGGGCAGCACCAGAGCCGCACCCATCGCGGCGCCCATAAACGGTCCGGTACAGGGTGTTGCGACGAACGCCGCCAGAGCGCCGGTCCAGAATGCCCCCGTCGCGCCGCTAAGTTGGGCTGGTCGGCTGGCGAAGCTCAGCTGGGGCAGCTCGAACAAGCCGGCGAGGTTGAGTGCAATCGCGGTGACCAGCAACAGCAGGACCAGGATCACCCGCGGGTCCTGAAGCTGAAAGGCCCAGCCCGCAGCAACCCCGGCGGCGCGCAGGGCAAGAAGCGCACTGCCTAGTGCCAGGCAGATCAGCACTGCACCGGCCGCATAAGCAAGTGCTTCCCGGCGAGCCTCCCGCTCATCGCCGCCGATCTTGGCCAGGCTCAGCGCCTTGAGGCTGAGGATCGGAAACACGCAGGGCATGACGTTGAGCAGCAGGCCGCCGACAATCGCTCCCAGCAGCGCCGCCAGGATTCTGATCGCGTGGCCTTGGCTCTCCGGTTCGGCCACGATCGGATCGCCCGCTGGCGGAACTGGCCCGGGAATCCCGGACAGGGTCAGTCCATTTCCTTCGCCGATCCTGAGGACTCCCTCGACGCGCGGAGGAGGCTGAGATCCGGCCTTGGTCTCGACGATGAGCATGTCCCCGTTGCGGCTCACCTGCTGGGGCGCGGCATAATCGAGCGCGCCGTCAGTCAGTGGGAAGAAATAGGGATCTTCCACGTCGACATCCGCAGGCATCGGGATGGCCATGCGCCAGCGATCGGCTTCTTGCTCGAAGCTGGCGGCTGCCCCAAGAGGCTTCGGCAGCGCCTGCCGATACCGGTCGAAGTCAGCGCGAAGCGTCTGCGCTTGGCCCGGTCTGCCAACCTTCAAGGTGATCGCGAGGTTACGCGTCTGCGGGACGCAGATTTCTTCGGTGCAGGCGAGAAAATCGAACCTCCCCCGCACCGGCAACGCGGTTCCGGACGCCAGCCGCGCAGGCAGCCTCAAGTCCACGAGCAGCGCGTAAGGCCGCTCATAAACATAATTCATCAGCCCGCCGATGAGCAGCGTCGAAGGAACCGGATATTGGATCGGGCCGGCCGTCACTCCAGCCGGGAGTTTCCAGGCAATCGTGGCTTCTGTTCCGGCATCGCCCGGATTTTTCCAATAGCCGTGCCAGCCCTTCGCCGGGGTCATGACCAACGCGATAGTTAGGTTCTTCCCGGCTTGCGGAGTGTCGCTCTCGGCGATCACTTCGACCTGCACCACTTCGCCCAAAGATTGGGCCGATGCGCGCTGCGGCTGGCTCACGAACGCGAGGAGCAGCAAGACCAGCGTGATACGCGGCAAGGCGAACGGCGAGAGCATTGCGAGCGGCTCTATATCACCGTTCACTGGCCATGCAGAGAATTGTCAGTCGAGATTTGGACGCAGCCAGCGGGTTGCGGTTTCCAAGTCGACCCCGCGCCGCCCGGCATATTCAGCCAACTGATCCTCTCCGATGCGGGCGACCCCGAAATATTGGCTGTCCCGGTGACCGAAGTAGAAGCCCGAAACCGCAGACGTCGGCAGCATCGCGAAATTTTCGGTGAGGCTGACTCCACCCGGGCTTCCGCCAAGCATCTCGAACAGAAGCGGCTTGAGGCTGTGGTCAGGGCAGGCGGGGTAGCCAGGCGCCGGCCGGATGCCTTCATAGGTTTCGCGGATCAGGTCCTGGTTGGTGAAATGCTCGGTGCCGGCATAGCCCCACATGCTTTCGCGCACATGCTGGTGGAGCCGCTCGGCGAATGCCTCCGCGAGCCGATCAGCCAAGGCCTTGAGCAGAATGTCGGAATAATCGTCGTTCTCCGCCTTGAACTGCTCGAGATAGGTGTCGATTCCGTGAATACCCACGGTGAAGCCGCCGATCCAATCCTCTCCATCCGGATCGATGAAGTCGGCGAGGCACATGTTGGGCCGGCCCTCGCGCTTCTTGATCTGCTGGCGCAGCATCGGCAGTCGAATTTCGTCATTCCCAGCAAGCACGAACAGGTCATCGCCATCCCGGCGACAGCGCCACAGCCCGACCGCTCCGGTGGCGGTCAGCCAATGTTCGGCGATGATCCGGTCGAGCATCGCCTGCGCATCATTGAACAGCGACCTCGCGCTCTCGCCGACAACCGGGTCCTCGAGAATGGCGGGGTAATTTCCGGCGAGTTCCCACGCACGGAAGAAGGGAGTCCAATCGATCACGGTTCTCAGATCACGCAGCGGCCACTCGCCGAACTCATGCACGCCCGGACGCTGCGGCGCCGGCGGCTTTCCGGCCGGATCATAGGGGAACCCATTCGCCCGTGCTTCCGCAAGGCTGGCCAATTCACTCTGCCCCTTGTTTGCGCGCGCCTCGCGGACGGCGCGATATTCCTCGGCGGTCCTGGCGACCAATGGCTCCCGCTGATTATCGGAAACCAGCCCACCTGCCACTCCGACAGCTCGACTGGCATCAAGCACATGAATCACCGGACCCTCGTAGGCGGGATCGATCCGAAGCGCGGTGTGAACCTTTGAGGTTGTCGCGCCACCGATCAGCAAGGGCAGCGCCATCCCGTCGCGCTGCATTTCGGCGGCAACGGTCACCATCTCGTCGAGCGACGGCGTGATCAGCCCCGACAGGCCGATCATGTCCGCCTCATGTTCCTTAGCCGCCTGGAGGATCGTCTGCCACGGCACCATCACGCCTAGATCGACAACCTCGAACCCGTTGCACTGCAGGACCACGCCGACGATGTTCTTGCCGATGTCGTGAACGTCGCCCTTGACGGTCGCCATGACGATCCGCCCCTTGCCCTTGGCGTTCTCGTCCTTCTCCGCCTCGATAAACGGAAACAGGTGGGCGACGCCCTTCTTCATCACGCGCGCGGACTTGACCACCTGTGGAAGGAACATCTTGCCGGACCCGAACAGGTCGCCAACGATGTTCATGCCTTCCATCAGCGGCCCTTCGATGACCTCGATGGGTCGCGCGGCACGCAGGCGCGCTTCTTCGGTATCTTCGATGATATGCGCGTCGATGCCTCGGACCAGTGCGTGAGCAAGACGCTTCTCGACCGGCCAGCCGCGCCACTCGGCCGCTTCCTTCTCGGCGACCGGGTCCCGTCCCTTGAACCGTTCGGCAAGGGCGATCAGCCGCTCGGTTGAATCCTCGCGCCGATCAAGGATCACATCCTCGCAGGCTTCCCGCAGTTCGGGATCGATATTGTCATAGACGTCGAGTTGCCCCGCATTGACGATGCCCATGTCCATGCCAGCGGGGATCGCGTGGTAGAGGAACACGCTGTGCATCGCGCGGCGAACCGTCTCATTGCCGCGGAACGAGAAGCTGAGGTTCGACAGGCCGCCCGAGATATGCGCCCCGGGACAGCGGGCGCGGATTTGCTGAGCCGCGTCGATGAAGTCGAGCCCATAGCGGCGGTGCTCATCGATCCCGGTCGCGACCGCGAAAATATTGGGGTCGAAAATAATGTCTTCGGCTGGAAAGCCGTTCGCGGTCAGCAGCCGGTAGGCCCGCTCGCAGATCGTCACCTTCCGCTCGACCGTATCAGCCTGCCCGGTCTCGTCGAACGCCATGACCACGACCGCAGCGCCATAGCCGCGGACCTTGGCCGCTTGTTCGAGAAACGCCTCCTCGCCCTCCTTGAGGCTGATCGAATTGACGATCGGCTTGCCAGATACGCATTTGAGCCCCGCTTCGATGACGCTCCACTTGGAACTGTCGATCATCACCGGCACCCGCGCGATATCCGGCTCCGCCGCGATCCGCTTGAGGAAGGTGCTCATCGCAGCTTCGCTGTCGAGCAGCGCTTCATCCATGTTCACGTCGATGATCTGCGCGCCGTTTTCGACCTGCTGGCGAGCGACCTCAACGGCCGCCTCATAGTCCTCGGCAAGGATCAGCTTCTTGAACGCGGCCGACCCGGTGACATTGGTGCGTTCACCAATGTTGACGAAGCGCGCGCCCTGCCCCGCCTGCCGAGCTTCGGGATCTGCAGCAGAAATATCGATCGGCGCCGTGCTGCTCACGCGATCACCATCGGCTCGAGGCCTGCGAGGCGCGTGACTGGAGGCAGTTCCGGGACCCGGCGCGGCTTCGCGGCAGCGACTGCGCGGGCTCGCAGATGAGGTGCGTGCAGGGAGCTCGTCATATTCTCCCAGGTCGTTAGGCAGACCTGCGTTGGGATAAGCGAGGACCAGCGTGTCCGCCTCCTTCGCCAGCTCGATTAGATAGGGCCGCATCAGGTCCGCTCCGAAGGCGCAGTTGGCACCAACCGTCAGCGGGCTGAGATGCCGCAGCGCGTACCAGAAGGCGTTGATCGTATGGCCCGACAGATTGCGTCCGGACATGTCGGTGATGGTGAAGCTGACCATCAGCGGCACCTCACGTCCAGCCGCTTGTTCCGCCTCCCGAGCAGCCATCCCGGCTGCCTTGGCGTTGAGCGTATCGAAGCAGGTCTCGACCAGCAGGAAGTCGACGCCGCCTTCGATCAGTGCATCACACTGCGCCCGATATTCGTCCTTGAGCGTGTCGAAGTCGATTTCGCGAAAAGCCGGGTCATTGACTTGCGGCGAGATCGACAGCGTCTTGTTGGTCGGGCCGATCGCTCCGGCGACGAACCGCCGCCGCCCGTCCTTCGCTGCCGCCTTGTCCGCCGCCGAACGGGCCAGCCGAGCCGCCGCCAGGTTGATGTCGCGGACCAGATGCTCGCAGCCATAATCGGCCATCGCGATCCGGGTCGACGAGAAGGTGTTGGTCTCGACCATGTCCGCACCGGCATCGAAATAAGCCGCGTGAATGCTCTCGATGATATCGGGCCGGGTCAGGCACAGCAGGTCGTTGTTACCCTTCTGATCCAGCGGCAGATCGAGCTCACCGCGGTAATCGGCCTCGGTCAGGCCATAGCGTTGAATGGCGGTGCCATAAGCACCGTCGAACACGAGGATTCGTTCGGCTGCGGCGGCGCGAAAATCTTCAGCTGCGCTCATGACGCACGCAGTCCGAGAAGGTGGCAGATTGCATAGGAAAGTTCGGCCCGGTTCAATGTGTAGAAATGGAAGTTGCGCACGCCCTCCGCGTAGAGACGTCCGCACAGCTCGGCGGCAATGGTCGCGGCGATCAGTTGGCGAGCACCCGGATGTGAGTCGAGGCCCTCGAACATCGAGTCCATCCAGGCCGGGATCGTCGCTCCGCATTGGGCGGCGAACTTGCGCGCCTGGACAACGTTCGACACCGGCAGAATACCCGGCACCAGCTCGACATCGATGCCTGCCGCGGCAACCTGGTCACGAAAGCGCAGATATGTCTCCGGCGCGAAGAAGAATTGGCTCATCGCCCGGTCCGCTCCGGCGTCGACCTTGCGCCTGAGGTTGTCGAGGTCGGCCTGGGCTGAGACCGCTTCGGGATGTACCTCGGGATAGGCGGCGACGCTGATTTCGAACGGTGCGATGCGCTTCAGCCCGGCCACAAGCTCGGCTGCATTGCCATAGCCATCCGGGTGAGCGGCAAAGGCCGTTCCAGCTTCTGGCGAATCGCCGCGAAGCGCGACGATGTGGCGGATCCCCGACTCCCAATAGGAGCGCGCAACGGCATCCACCTCTTCGCGGCTGGCGTTGACGCAGGTGAGATGTGCAGCCGCGGCAAGGTCGGTTTCCCGGGCGATCCGCTCGACAATTTCATGCGTGCGCTCGCGCGTCGAACCGCCGGCGCCGTAGGTGACCGACACGAAGCGCGGGTGCAGCGGGGCGAGAGTCTGAACCGTCTGCCACAACGTCTCCCCCATCGCGTCCGTGCGCGGCGGGAAGAATTCGAAGCTTACGTCAATGTCGCCGCGGGTGTCGGCAAACAAGGGCGAGTGGTGCTGAGGAGCGTTCATGCGGCGGCCCGGCCCTGCTCATTCGAGGTCGGTTTGCAGCCGCGCCAGATCGTCACCGTCAATTCCCCTCCAGCAAGATGTTCAACGACCTCCGCGTCGAGTCCGCCAGCCAAGAGCCAGCCAACCACCGCATCATCGGCAAAGCCGAGCCGCACATGGGCGTCGTTCCGGCGCAGCTCCTCGCGCTCATGAGGCGCGAAATCAATCACCAGCAAACGCCCGCCCGGCGCGAGAATCCGGACAGCCTCGGCAATCGCGGCGGCCGGGGAATGCGCGTAGTGAAGGACCTGATGCAGAAGCACACAGTCGGCCGCATCGTCCGGGATCGGCAAGGCATAAAGGTCGCCCTGCCGAACTGAAGCCCCGCGAATTCCTGCCGCGTCCAGCTTGGCCCGCGCCAGCCGCAGCATTTCCGACGAACGGTCGATCCCAATCGCACTCTCCGCACGGGGACCGAACAGCTCGATCATCCGCCCGGTGCCGGTCCCGATGTCGACGAGGCACCCGAGCGAGCCCGGCCCGATGGCGCGGCCGATCGCGTCCTCAACCTGGCTCTCGGCCACGTGCAGCGAGCGGATCTGGTCCCATGCCCCGGCCTGCGCCGCGAAATAGCGTTCAGCGGCAGCCGCCCGTTCCGTCCGAACCGCCGACAGCCGGGCGTGATCGGAACGAAACAGATCGGCGGTTGAGTCATCACCCCAGACGTCGATCATTGCCAGCAAAGGCTCGATCCGCCCGCTCGCCGAAAGCAGCAGAAAAACCCAGCTGCCCTCTTTCCTGCGTTCGACGATTCCAGCATCGGCGAGCAGCTTGATATGGCGCGAGACCCGAGGTTGGCTCTGCCCCAGAACCTGCGCCAGTTCCCCGACCGACAGCTCCATCGAGCGGAGCAGCGCGATGATGCGCAGCCGCGTCGGGTCGGCGCAAGCCTGGAAAAGCTCTGCAAGGGACAGGACGCTGCTCATCGGTGATAAGCATATAAAGAAGTCTTTATGTCCGTCAACTTAGAGTAGGACATAGTCGACCCAAATGGTAGAGAAAAACGATTGCCAAAGATTTGTGACGTCTCTACATCCTCGCGCTGGCCTGAGCCTTCAGGGCGGCAGGTCGAGCTTTGGTCCCTCGGGACCTTTGGAAGGAATGGAACGATCATGAAGAAGGTTGCACTGACCGTTGCGGTCCTCGCGCTCGGCCTGGCCGCGTGCGAATCCAAGACCTCGGAGAACGTTGAAGTCGTCGACAACAACGTCGTCGTCGAGAACGAAGTCGAAGCGGACGTCAACGCCGCTGACGCCGCCAACTCGGCTGACAATGCGCTCGACGCCGCTGGCAATGCGGTCGAGAACGCTGCCGACGACGCTGGCAACGCGATCGAGAACGCTGGCAACGCCGTTGAGAACGCGGCCGAGTAAGCCAAGCGCTTCCAAAACAAAGAAGGCCGCTCGGGTGACCGGGCGGCCTTTTTTTGTGACCCGAACTTACGAATTCTTTCGTCATGCCGGACTTGATCCGGCATCCGCCTTGAACGGGCGGTCGCCGGAGATTCAGGCAGACCCCGGCTCAAGGCCGGGGTGACATGTTACCTTTCGAGCGAGATTCGATTAAACCGACAGCATGACGAAAATGCTCTGGGTTGCCCTAGCACTCGTGCTCGCCGGGTGCGGCGAGCAGCAGACCCCTGCCCCCACCGCCCAGCAGAATGATCAGCTCAACAACGCCGAAGCGATGCTGAACGAAGAGGCGGGGAGGTAAGTCGGAGTCGAGATCGGGTGGATCGCCCATATTGCGGATGAAGCGGTAGCTCTTTAGCAATTCCGACAATGTCGATCGAAAGTGACTTCGAGGACATCCCTAGTCCGATAGACCTTCGCGACTTGGCTCAGGCCCAAGCGTGGGTCGAAGATACGGTTGCTCGGAGACCCGCGCGGCCGCGCTTTTTCGACGCATTTGCTGCGGTTCTAAACGCGCACTTCAAGCGATCCTTTTCAGTTCTCGAACTTGGGTCCGGTCCGGGGCACCTAGCAAAAATTATCCTCAGCCGTTGCGATGTAAGAAGCTATTCCGCTGTCGACTTCTCGGAAGCGATGCACGCGCTAGCCAGAGAGCATCTTGGCGACGCTGCGAAGAAGGTCAGTTTCGTCACATGTGATTTTAGAGAGAGCTGGGCCAATGCGCTCGGACCAGTCGACGCCGTTCTCATGATGCAAGCGGCTCACGAGGTCCGACACAAAAGCAGACAACCCGCTCTCTTCAAACAGGTTCATCAATCTCTCTCCCACGGCGGGACATTTCTGTTCTGTGACCATTACTGGGAAAAGGACTCTACAAAGCATTCAGACCTTTTTCTCCAGCGAGACGAGCAGCCACAAAAGCTCGTTGCCGCTGGTTTCAATGAGGTCACTCTCATCAGGGACGAGGGAGGCATGGCGCTTTACTCATCCAAAAAGTCAGGCTTCGCGATGGGTCCCAGGAGCACATAAGAAAAGGGCCGGAAGCCGAAGCTCCCGACCCTTCTCAATTCAGAGTAGGCTTGCGGTGGCCGTCACGGGAGTAAATCCCGTGACGTCGATCCGGTCGCTCTGCGCCGGTCGGCCGGCCACTGCCGCGAGTCCTGTCCCAGCTAACGGTCGCTCTGCGACCGCTTCGCTCGGACAGGCCGTCTCGGTCAGAAATCCATTCCGCCCATGCCGCCCATGCCGCCGCCGGCACCCATCGGCATCGCCGGCTTGTCGTCCGGCAGCTCGGCAACGGTGGCCTCGGTGGTGATCAGCAGGCCAGCGACCGACGCCGCGTCCTGAAGAGCGGTACGGACGACCTTGGTCGGATCGATCACGCCCGCCTGGACGAGGTTTTCGTAGGTCTCAGTCTGGGCGTTAAAGCCGAGCGAGGTGTCGTTGCCCTCGATCAGCTTGCCGGCCACAACCGCGCCGTCCCAACCCGCGTTCTGAGCGATCTGGCGGACCGGAGCCTGCAGCGCCTTGCGAACGATGTCGATGCCACGGGTCTGGTCGTCATTGACGCCCTTGAGACCATCGAGAGCGTGCGAGGCATAGAGCAGCGCGGTGCCGCCGCCCGGAACAATGCCTTCCTCGACCGCAGCGCGGGTCGCGTGAAGCGCGTCATCGACGCGATCCTTGCGCTCCTTCACCTCGATCTCGGTCGCGCCGCCCACCTTGATCACCGCAACGCCGCCGGCGAGCTTCGCCAGCCGCTCCTGCAGCTTCTCACGGTCATAGTCGGACGTGGTGTTCTCGATCTGCTGACGGATCGCACCGACGCGGCCCTCGATGTTCTCGCGGGTTCCGGCGCCATCGACGATGGTCGTGTTGTCCTTGTCGATGCTGACGCGCTTGGCGGTGCCGAGCATCGCGGTCGTCACGTTCTCGAGCTTGATGCCGAGATCCTCGGAGATCATCTCGCCGCCGGTCAGGATGGCGATATCCTCGAGCATCGCCTTGCGGCGATCGCCGAAGCCCGGCGCCTTGACCGCCGCAACCTTGAGGCCGCCGCGCAGTTTGTTGACGACCAGGGTCGCCAGCGCTTCGCCCTCAATGTCCTCGGCAATGATCAGCAGCGGACGGCCCGACTGCACCACCGCTTCCAGGATCGGAAGCATCGCCTGCAGGTTCGACAGCTTCTTCTCGTGGATGAGGATGTACGGATCGCTCAGTTCGACCGACATCTTCTCCGGATTAGTGATGAAATAGGGGCTCAGGTAGCCGCGGTCGAACTGCATGCCTTCGACCACGTCGAGCTCGAACTCAAGACCCTTGGCTTCCTCGACGGTGATCACGCCTTCCTTGCCGACCTTCTCCATCGCCTGCGCGATCTTCTCGCCGACTTCGCGGTCGCCGTTAGCGGAGATGATCCCGACCTGGGCGATCTCTTCCGACCCGGCAACGTCCTTCGAACGCGCCTTGAGGTCCTCGACAACTTTGCCGACGGCCAGATCGATGCCGCGCTTCAAGTCCATCGGGTTCATGCCGGCCGCGACCGACTTCATGCCTTCGCGAACGATCGCCTGGGCAAGAACGGTCGCGGTGGTGGTGCCGTCGCCGGCGAGATCATTGGTCTTCGAAGCGACTTCGCGGACCATTTGCGCGCCCATGTTCTCGAACTTGTCCTTAAGCTCGATTTCCTTGGCGACAGTCACGCCGTCCTTGGTGATGCGCGGTGCGCCGAAGCTCTTGTCGATGACCACGTTGCGGCCCTTGGGGCCGAGGGTCACCTTCACGGCATCGGCGAGGATGTCGACACCCCGCATAATCCGCTCGCGCGCGTCGCGCGAGAATTTCACGTCCTTGGCTGCCATGTGCGGCTCCTATTCTGAACTGGAAGCTGAACTGAGTGGAGAGGTCAGGCGACGACCCCGAGGATGTCGCTTTCCTTCATGATCAGCAGGTCTTCCCCGTTGATCTTCACTTCGGTGCCCGACCATTTGCCGAACAGGATGCGGTCGCCCTGCTTGACGTCGAGCGGAGTGACTTTCCCGTCTTCGCTGCGAGCGCCGGTGCCGGTGGCGACGACTTCGCCTTCCTGCGGCTTTTCCTTGGCCGTGTCGGGAATGATAATCCCACCAGCGGTCTTTTCCTCAGCCTCGACCCGGCGGACGAGGACGCGGTCATGAAGCGGCCTGAAATCCATGTGTTAGCCCCTTGCTTATCTGAATTAGACAGTCGCGCTGGCACTCATCAGGTAGGAGTGCCAGACGATGCCGCGCATTTGGGTCTAACATCGCTGCCGGTCAAGGGGTGACCGCTGAGAATCAGCCCGAGCGTTTCACGACGGGACCAACGGAGCAGAAGCAGCACGGCCACGATCGCAAGCCCCGTCGCCAGTCCGGCCCACAGACCGACCCCGTCCCACCCTGCGCCGAACGCCAGGGCGGTGCCGACTCCGATTCCCACGACCCAATAGCCGAACGCGGAAATCAGCATCGGCACTTTCGTGTCATGCAAACCGCGGAGCATGCCGGCGCCCGTCACCTGCGCCCCATCAGCGATCTGGAACAGGGCGGCGACCAGCAGGAACTGAGCGGCGAGAACTCCCGCCCGCGCATTGGCGGGACTGTCCGCAAGCACCAGCAAGACAAGCTGGTGCGGGAACAGCCAGAGAAGAACCGCCATGGCTGCCATGAATCCCACAGCAAGGATGAATGCAGTCCAGCCTGACCGGGTGATCTCGGACGGGTTTTGGCGGCCCAGCCCCAGGCCGACCCGGATCGTTGCGGCCTGAGCGATGCCAAGGGGCACCATGAACGTCGTCTGCGCGACCTGCAGCGCGATCGCATGGGCCGCGACCGAGTCGGCATCGATCAGGCCCATCAGATAAGTGGTCGCGCCGAATACCGCGGCCTCCAACGCCATCGCCAGGCCGATCGGAAGCCCGATCCGCCAAATGTGCCGGAAGCGCGGCCAATCCG
>CAMLKX010000019.1 GCA_946480515.1 uncultured Sphingomonadaceae bacterium
CCGGTGATGACGATGGCCTTATCCTTGAACCTTTGCATGCCCTTTTCTCCGTTCGGCTATCTGTTCTGATCCGTGGCTCGTCCGCCTGGCGGAAAAGCTGGCGGCGAAGGTGGACGCAGTTGCCCCCTTGATCAACAAGGATATGCGGGCACTGGGAAACAGGTGAAGCCGTCGATTCAAATCGTTGACGATGATCAACTTTTTGGATAGGCCTGCTTCCTGCGAACGGGAATGATCGCTGGCTTTACCGCCAAGAAACCCGACGCGCTGGCCTAATGCGTCCTGGCGCATGGCGGCAAGCATGTCGAGCCCGATTCGCAAATGCCCGAACCGGACGTGCGCGTCCTGTTCGTCAGCGACCTGAAGGACGGTTGAGCGAGAATGTGGAGATGACGGCGCGATAACGGCAGGGCAGCACGGCCCCCGCGTCCCCGGAAGACCCGCAGCTCTCATGGAGAGACATATGGATATGAGAACGAAGACTTTGCCGAACATGCTTGACAGTGGCAGCCGCCCCCTTCCCCTCGCAGACGGTCCGGAATTGCGGGAGGCGCTGAAGGCGGCCAATCTCCAGACGCTGCTGATGGTCTATGTGCACCTGACGCATGATGAATCGATGCTGGAAACCTTCCAGGTCCACATCCATCCGCCTTATACCAACCCCGACTATCAGATCCCGCAGGATTGCATCGACGACCTGCACGAAAAGCTGATCCATGTGCTGACCACTCCGGGCGCAGCGAAGTCCGAAGATCCGCCGCTGAACCTCATGAAGAAGATGATGAGCGTCGGCGTCGGCGAACCGGTAGAGGATGAGTTCATCCCCATGGTCATCGAGCAGGGCGGGTTCAAGCGCAGCCCGACCCGCAAGAACCTGCCCGGCCGCACGCCCCCGCCCCCGGGCTTCAAGGTGCTGGTCATCGGCGCGGGTCTTACCGGCATCCTCGCCGGCATCGAACTGGAGCGTGCCGGCTACGAGCATGTGATCATCGAGAAGAATGAAGAAGTCGGCGGCACCTGGTGGAAGAACCGCTATCCGGGCGTCGGCGTCGATACGCCCAGCCACTTCTATTCATATTCCTTCGAGATCACGCCGGAATGGAACCACTATCACCCACATGGTGCGGACATGCGCGAATATTTCCGCGCCGTGGCCGACAAATATAATGTGCGGCGCAATATTCGTTTCCAGACCATCGTGCACAGCCTGGTCTTCGACGAGGATGCTGCCGTCTGGAACGTCACGGTCGAGGATTTGAAGACCGGCGAGCGTGAGGTCATCAAGGCCAACGCCATCTTTAACGCTTTCGGGACGACGGACCGCTGGAGCTTGCCCGACATCAAGGGCATCGACAGCTTCAAGGGCATCATCACCCATTCAGCGGATTATGACGAAAACATCGACCTGAAGGGCAAGAGGGTCGCGGTCATCGGCACTGGCGCCAGCTCCGCGCAGATTGTCTCGACGATTGTGCACGACGTCAGTCAGCTGGTCGTCTTCATGCGCACCAAGCACTGGATGATCAACAATCCGGAAACGCTGAAGGAAGTGCCAGATCCGGTGAAATGGGCGCTGCGTCACATTCCTTTCTATAAGGAATGGTTCCGCTTCCGCGTGTTCTGGTTCGCGGCCGACGGCCTCTACCCCAATGTCGTCAAGGATCCGTCCTATCCGGAGGACGGGGTCGCCGTTTCGGCCCTGAACGAAGGCATGCGCCAATATGCGTTGTCGCACATGCATCATAAGCTGGCTGGCCGGCCCGACCTGATCGAAAAGCTGACCCCGGATTTCCCGATCTTTTCCAAGCGGGTCGTGATGGACGCGGGCTGGTACGACGCGCTGATTCAGCCGCATACGACTCTGGAGACCACGCCGATCGCGGAGATCACGCCCACCGGCATTCGCACGCAGGATGGCACGGAGTATGAGCTCGACGTGATCATCTGCGCGACCGGCTTCAGGGCTGAAGCCCTGGTTCAGGAGCTGGAGATCAAGGGCCGCGACGGCCATGATCTGGCGGAAGATTGGGCGGATGAGGAAGAGCGCGCCTATTTGGGCACGACGATCCCTCATTATCCCAACTACTTCCTGTCGACTGGTCCCAATATTGGGCCGAACCACGCGGGCGGACTCAATATCGTCAGTGAATCGCAAGTCCACTACATGATCGAATGTCTCGATGCGATGATCGCTCGTGGCGCGCGTACGATGGACGTGACGGAGGAAGCTTTCATCCGGCACAACAAGCGCATCGAGGACCAGATGAAGCACATGATCTGGTCGCATCCACGGTCGAAGAGCTATTATCAGAACAGCAAGGGCCGCCCCGTCGGTCCCTGGCCGTTCCGCCTTGTCGACATGTGGAACGAGCTGCAGAAGCCGGTCCTGGAAGACTATAAGTGGGACTAATCGTGGGGGGCGGTGCCGCCCCATGTGCCGCGGTCATCTGCGCAGTTCAGCGTCAGGTGACCGCGAGCGCATTCCCGTCTCGCGACCCAAGGGATTGAACTGTTGCCACTGCCGCTGCCTTGGATTGAGCGGGTTGCGCGGCTCAGTGCGTCATAACTTGCGCCTTGCTGAGCCTTTTCCGCCCTTCCGGCATCCCTGCGTCTGCCCTTGCGGTCGTTGATTGTTGCCAACTACCTCTCCCGCAAACACTTTGAGGAAGGTTCAAGTAGTGGCCCACAAGAAGTTCCACCTCGGCTATTTCACGAAGTTCGGCGCCACATCCTGGCCGGGGGATGGCAAGGAATTTGGCTCGCAATGGGCCGACGGCTCCTACCATAGGGAACTGGCCAAGCTGCTCGAGGCGGCGAAGTTCGACTTCGTCTTCTTCGAGGACACGACGATCGTTGGCGACCGCTATGCCGGCTCCATGGAGCTTGACCTGAAGAATGCAACCCTGGCGCCCAAGCATGACCCGCTGCCGCTATTGCCTGTCCTGGCGCAGGAGACGTCTCATATCGGCCTGGTCGCGACCGCGTCGACCACCTTCTACCCGCCCTATCTGCTGGCCCGGCTGCTTTCCACCATCGACTCTCTCACCAAGGGCCGTGCAGGTTGGAACATGGTGACCTCGAGCGAGAAGAACGCCGCCTTGAACTTCGGCATGGACAAGCTGCGGCCTCCGACCGAGCGCTACGATATCGCCGACGAGTTCGTGGAGCTCTGCAAGAAGCTGTGGGATTCGTGGGAAGAAGGCGCACTGGTCGCGAACACTGAGACCGGCGTCTATGTCGATCATAACAAGGTCCACACCATCAATTTCGAGGGCGAGCATTTCCGCTCTCGCGGTCCGTTGAACACGCTGCGTTCGCCGCAAGGCTATCCGGTTCTGGCGCAGGCGGGCGCGTCCGAACGAGGGAAGCAGTTCTCATCCAAGAATGCCGAGGTGGTCCTGGGCATGATGACCGGCGGCGTCGCCGGCATGAAGGCCTATCGGCAGGATATCCGTGACCGCGCTGAAAAACTGGGCCGTAACCCTGACGACATCAAGGTCTTCTTCCTGACCCCGGTCAACATCTACCCGGAAGGAGAAGGGCCGCGGGAAATGACGGAAGCGGAAAAGCAGGCGGCGTTCGAGCATAATATCGTCATGGCTTCATCTTCGCTGGACGTCGATTTCTCGCAATATGACCTGGACGTACCCGTGCCGCAGGACATCGTCGCGGGCGGCCACACCAGCGCACTTGATCATATGAAAAAGGCCGGGCGGGAAGAAGGAAAGTCGATCCGCGACCTGTTCTCCATGGGCCAAGGCGCGAGCGGAATGGACTTCAGCGGCACCGTCGAACAGGTCGCCGAGAAGTTGATGGCGGTGATGGACGAAGTGGGGGGCGACGGCTTCCTGATCGAAGGATCGGGCTATAACCGCCAGCTGCCTGATCTGGTCAATGGCGTCATTCCCGTTCTCCAGAAGGCAGGGGCTGTTCGCACCGAATATGAAGGCAAGACGCTGCGCGAAATCTTGCGGGAGTTCTAATCCCATCCCGAGGTGCAGGGCCAGACTTTGTAAGAGTGAGCCGAAGAGGTGCCGCGGTGCGTCTTCGGCCATTCCCGGCATTAGCGGACCAGTCTCGCGCGATCCGGTCCGTGGAGTGCCGGTCTGATCGACCTGTCAGCGTGACCGGATATCTTCGGGGGTGATTTCCTTCACCATCTTGATCAGATATTTCACGTAAACGGCTTTGAGTTGCGGCAGCTTGTTCGCCCATGGCTTGCCGCATCCTGCCGTCATCATGGTCCCATCCATCGCGCTGTTGATGAAGATGGATACGGTCTCGACCTCATCATCATTGAGCAGCGGATTCAGCTTTCTGACGAAAGACCCAATCAGCGAGTGCATATACCGATGAGACGCCGCCAACCTGGCCGCGACAAAATCGCTGTGATTGCTCATCGCCCATAATTCCGGAAAGAGATGCGTCGTTTCTTTCGACCGCATGTCGTCCAGAGTTTCGGCAATCACCATGGCAAGTGCCTCTTCAGCTGAGATGCCTGGTTCCCGAATGTTTTGCTCGATGAGTTCGTCGCTCATCGTGAGGATCTCGTCCAGAAGAACCTGAACAAGCAGCTCCTTACGCGGAAAATGGCGGCTGACGTTTCCGACCTGAAGCCCGCATTCGCTGGCGATGCGCCGCAATGTGAAGGCCGACGAACCTTCGTTGATCAATACGCGAAGAGCAGCCTTCAGAATTCGATCAACTGTTTCGGACCCGCGCGTATAGATGCCCGGACGTACAGGTCCGTCCAACAGGATCTCGTTAGCAGGTAATTCCACCATGGGCCGTTCTTAGACGGCAGGATTGATCCCAATCAAGGACCGCGCCGAGCCTGCTCAGAGAAGTTCAACCACCTCGATCAGATTGCTCTCCGGATCGTTCAAAAACGCGACCTTGACGCCATGCTCGGGCCGCGACTGGACAGGCTCGATAAGAGTTGCACCCGCCGCGATCGCCCTGGCCACGAACTGATCGATATCATCGGCAACGAAGCCGAGAATGATGCCCTCGGCCGCGCGCTTTGGCTGATCCAGAAATTGTGTCAGCGTGAACGTTCCCGTGCCCGGCGGATCGGACTTGAAGTAGACCTCGCGAATACGGCGGCCAGCAATCTGGTCTTCGTCGCGCCCTTCCTCAACCAAGCCGCACACGGCACCGTAGAACTGGGAAATCTTGTCGGCATCCTCCACGATCAGCTTTGTAAAACCGAGCGGAATGACCTTGTCAGAAGCATTTGACATGTTTGACGTTCCCTCAACCATAGGAGATTGGGCAGGTCGTTAAGCGACCTGCCCATCCGATCTTGCCTTCACGTGTTCGTATCGACTTCAGGCGGCCAGTGCATCATCCACATCGGCCGGGACATTGGTCGGGCCGTTCAGGTTGAACACTTGGCTCATCATGCCGATAAACTTCCGATCTGTCATCGGATCGGTCGGCATCTCAAACGGAACGCCGCGCCGGCGCACTTCGTCGATCAGCATGTTCAGCGCCTTGTCGTGCGTGATGTCATCGGTGTGGTCGAACGTGCGCTTGAGGTCAGCCATGTCCATGAACACACGTGCGCCCCAGTGAACCAGCAGGCGCATTTCATCTGCCGGGATCTGCTGGGTGATTTGGCCGTTGGTCTCGATCCGCCAGCCGCCTTCAACCGTCGGATCAGGGGCCATCACGCTGCTGATGTCGAGACCTGTGGGACGGCGCATCGCAACCGGGCCGGTCGCTTGGGCGTGATGGAACATCATTTCATTTTCGGCGACAACGGCGCGACCCCACATTGGCGAAGTAATCTGCTTCGGTTCGCCGCGCGGGCCATCCGGCCAATAGTTGAAACCGCCGCCGATATTACCCTTGTAGTACCAGCCGGTGACCTGCATCTTCTTGCTCCGCCACTGCTCGAACATGCGGGACTTGGCCATCGTCAGAAGAAGCCACAGCGGCGTGTTTTCCATCGTCATGCCGCGGAAGACGGTGCCGTCCAGATGCGGCGGCCCGCCGATGGGGGTCGGTCCCTGAATGTTAATCAGAAACGTCTCTGGCTCGGCATATTTGGCGCCCCAATAGTCGCGCGCCATCTCGAGGAACTTGGAGTTGTAGTAGCAGTCGTTCAGTTCAGGATAAAAGCAGACACCCTGGCGGGCGATGTATCCCCGAAACGTCCCGTTGCCCTGGAGGATCATGTCCCAGGTCAGCGTCACCCCTTCAGGGATAACGCCGCCGGTCGTGGCGATCACCTCTTCGGGGGACTTGAAGTTCTCTGCGAGAATGAGCGGCCACGGCGCGTTGTCGCGCACAACCTTGAATATCCGCTGACGCTGATCTTCGGTATAGGCGTTCTCGATTACGTAGGGCGGCGCTACCGGACGGAACTGGTCGGCAAGATCGGTGGTCATCAGGCACTCCTCATCAGTCAACGTGTCGTCCTCGTCGCAAGGCACGACCCCAATCCGCCCGACACGAATCGAACGGAGCACATGTCGAAACATAGCCCGATCCAACGAAGGTTGACAACTGTCAACCTTCGTGACAACACACCTGATGTTTGCACTCGCGTACCCGGCGTGTTCCCGGCTTTCGCAAGGAGAATTATGCGATTCCGAACCTCACACCTCGAGCGCAGGTTGATTGAAGATCTCCCACTGAGGTCGGCGTCATGCGCCGGCCTCTTTTTTATCCGGCCCGAAACGGTCGGCCGCTGATGCAATCGGATCTCGCGATTTAGGACTCTCTGTGAAAGAAACCGTTCGTGAATACTCAATTGACGGAGAATACTTGCGCCCCGGTAAGTATACTCCGGGGTCCAGGACAGTTGCGTTAATAATTCAAGCTGCGCGAGATGTTCTTATCGAAGAAGGATCAGCAGCCTTCACCTTGCGCCGCATCGCTGCGAGGTGCAATTTGCAACTCGGTAATGTCAGTCGCCATTTCCCAAGAAAAGAGATTTTGGTTCAGGCTTTACTGTACGATCTCCTGACATCGAACGAAAAGTTTCTGAAAAACTCCACGTCCGATAGAAGAAAGCCGGCAGCGGAGGCTTTGAAGTCCGTAATCGTCGGAACCTTGGAGGATATCGGAACGAAGCGAACGACCCATTTGTCTCCCGAGTTTTGGGCCATGAGCAACCATAACGAGCTCGTGGCGGCCCGAGTTGAAGCAACCTATCGGTACGTTCTCAAGCTGATTGGCTCCTTCGTTGCACAGCTAAACCCGAGCCTGAACGCGGACCAGGTCGAAACCGTCGCTTTATTCATCAATGCAACGATGGAAGGCACGACGATGCTCGCGGGGTATGGCAAACCCTGGGAGAAGAAGATGCCGGAGTTGAAAGCGATCGCGGCCAAGTGGCTAATCAACATGGCTAAGGAAATTAGCCCGGAAGAGATCGATACGCTCTCATCCAAACACTCAATCAGTCTCCGCGAAGCAACTCTCTGACGATGCGAGTTTCTCCCGCACTCATCAATTGGAGGACCAGATGAGCTCCAAAGCGACTATCCTCATCGTTGGTGGAACCGGCAAGACAGGTCGCCGCCTGGCCACATGCCTGGATGCCCTGGGTCACAACGTCCGTATTGGTTCACGAAGTGCCGAACTTCCCTTTGTTTGGGAGGACGAGACAAGCTGGGGCCCGGCGCTCGAGGAGGTGGATGGCCTGTATATCGCGCACCATGACGTCACCGATCCCGACGCTGGCGGCCAGATCGGGCGCTTGTCACAACTCGCCCTCACCCGCGGAGTTCGACGGCAGGTGCTCCTTTCGGGACGCGTGAATGAGGATTTCTACACGTTCGTAGAAGGCGGGATGCGGGCCGGTGGCGCAGACTGGACGATCCTTCGTCCCGCCTGGTTCATGCAGAATTTTTCCGAGATGTTCTTTTTCGACGCAGTGCTTGAAGGTGTTATTACCTTGCCGGTCGGCGATGCGACCGAGCCGTTTATCGATGTCGAAGACATTGCTGAGGTAGCAACCAGGGCGTTCTTCGACGACCGCCATATCGGACAGACGTACGAGCTGACCGGACCCCGCCTGATCGGCTTCGCCGAAGCAGCTGACGAGTTGACCAAAGCCATCGGGCGAGAGATCGTCTTCAATCCGATCACACAGGATTCATTTCGTGAATCAATACTGTCGAGCGGCCTGCCGGAACATTATGCGGAGACCTATTCCGGTATCGCGGATGGCAAACTGGCCTACATCACAGATGATGTAGAGCGGATCCTCGGTCGCAAACCGATCGACTTTTCAGAATATGTCCGACGAACGGCAGCCACAGGCGTTTGGAACCGGTGAGTTTTCGCCTTGCGGAAAAGTCCCATACCGACGGGATTAATGCAGGCCCTCACCCACCCCCGTCGGGCGGGCACCATTGTGCTGGAAGATGATCGCTCGCATGGCTGACTGCATGGCGCGCACATCATTGTCATTGTTGAAGAGGGCGTCGCCAACCACTCCGATCGCATAGGGCGACACACCGCCGGTGATGCGCAGCGGCATAGCGATCGAGTCCACCGGCACAACCGAGTTGCGGCGCCACACTGCATATCCCTGACCACGCGTCTGGGCGATTCCATCAACCAGGTTCTTCATCAGCGCCGGCTCTTTTGGACCAAGCCCAAGCCGCTGCATCCGCGTTGCGAGCTGGATGATGGCGACATTTGATTGTTGCGCCAGCATTGCCGCGGCAAAATTGGTGCCGGGGCGCCATGCCCTCCGGTCGAAGAACACCATTTCACTCGGATAGGCGGGCTTTGTGTCCGAGGGGGTCCAGGACCCGTGGACCTCCGCAACGCTCTCGATCCAGCAATCGTTCTGCTGCGTCAGGAAGATGCTTGCGCCGGTTTCGCGGCGGAGCCCATTCATCAATTCGGCGACCTGGCCCCCACCGAAGAAGCTCTTCTCAATCGCTGCCACGTTGGCCACGAGCTTGTAAGAGGGTGCGTACAGCTTCGTTTCCTGATCGTAATTCAAGTAGCCGGTGGCCGCTAAGGTGCGGAGGATTTCGTCTGCGCTTGAGTTGGGGATGCCGAGCGCCTGGCTGATCTCGATGGTGCGTGCGGGAGCCTTCGCAAACAGGAAAAATTCTATAACTTCAAGGGTTCGCAAGCAGGACTTGACGCTGCCCCGACCACACGACCTCAGTTGCTCGTTCGACAACTTCGAACCCATAGCGTCCCTCCAGCTCTCACGGCGCTTGCGGATGACCCGCGACACGCTCTCTCATTTATATCAAAAGCTTAACTTGCCCTCCACCGAGTTTCAAGGCGGCTCGCTGACAGCGCCCTGCTGCCATTTTGGAACAAAGGCGTGACCGCTACTCGTTGCTCTTCTTGGTCGCCATGACTCGTGGATCGAAATGGTTCGCCACCATCCAGCCGCCGTCGACGAAGAGGGTATGGCCGGTGACATACTCGGCAAGTCCCGACGCCAGGAACAGCACGGCCCCGGCAACATCCCGGGTTGTTCCTGGGCGGCCGATTGGAATCACGCTCTTTTCCATGAGCGAGCGGGACTCCTCTGTTTCCGGCAGACGCGGCGTTGTGATGCTGCCGGGCGCGACGGCGTTCGCGCGGATCCCGTGACGACCCCACTCCGCCGCCATTGATTTGACCAGGTGCATGAGACCTGCCTTCGCCGCCCCATACGGAGCGTGCAGCGGGGAACCGACGGCGCCGTCGACCGAACCAATACAGATGAGCGACCCGGGCACGCCGCGCGCGATCATGGAGGCCGCGACTGCTCGGGCGGTCACGAAGAAGTAGCGCAGGTTTCGGGCCTGGTCATAGTCCCACTCCTCCAGGCTTACCTCGAGCAGTGGCTTGAACAGGGCCTGACCCACAATCGTCACAAGAATGTCGAGCCCGCCAAGCTTGTCCTCGGCCTCGGCGACCGCCCGCTGCACCGATGGCTCATCGAGGATATTCGCTTCGATCGGGTAGCCGCCGCGGCCAAGTTCTCGCACCTGTTGTGCGACCTGATCAGCGCGCTCGCGCTCGCTATCGAGCACCGCGATGTCGCAACCCGCCTGGGCGAGGAGCAGTGCGCTTGCTTCGCCCATACCGCGCCCACCGCCGACGATCAGCGCCTTCTTACCCTCCAGGCCGAGCAGCGATATCGTCATCTTCATCTCCATTGTGAGCATCTTGAGCTAGTCGCGGCATGCCCAACCTGTCCCGGAACGCTTCCCGCCGTCATGTCACGCGGCATTGGCAACAAACATCCGCTGCACGTCGGGCAGGCTGACTTTGAGCGACGGCGTTCGTGGAAGCGTCTCCACAATCCGAAGCTTCGCGGGCACATGGGTCGGTGGGAGCTCGCTTCGAAGATACGTAAGCAGATCCTGTTCATCGACCGGGTCGGCGCTGGGCAGCAGCTCCACGGCGGCGACTGGAATCGCGCCGAGCCGCTCATCCGGCAGTCCTACGACTGAAGCATCCGCCACCGCTGGATGCCGACGCAGCACCTCGACGACCCGCTCAGGCAAGATTTTGAAGCCGCCCCGAACGATCGCTCCGTCGTAACGGCCCCGGTGGAACACATATCCATCCTCGTCGATCATCACGAGATCGGTAGTGCGTACCCAATCAGGCCTGACGGTTGGGCAGAGCACTTCCAGGAGACCGTCCGCACCGCGCGGCACCTCTGCACCTGTCTCCGCATCCACTGCGCGGATCTCAACCCCCGGCATCGGCAGGCCGGTGCTGCCGCGTTTGCTATGCCCAAATTCTTCGCGCATCTGCGGGGTCCAGCGGATGATCGTCCCGCAGAACTCGGTCGCGCCCAGTCCCCACAGGATCGGAATTCCGTAACGTTCCTCGAATTGCTCCTGCAGTTCGGGAGAGAGATAGGCCGATCCGCCCGAGACGGACTTGACGCTCGCCAAGTCCTCGGGGGGGACATCGGCCGCGAGGATCATCGCAATCGCGGTTGGGTTGAGCCCCAGTGTCGGCGGACGGTATTGGCGCAATGCATCAATCAGCCGGTCGACGGTAAAGCGCTCCATCATTACGAGCGGCGTATTGTTCACCGCGGCGCCGGTAAGCAGGCAGACACCCCCCACCCCGCCAAGCGGCCAGATATTGATTTGAACAGGTGGCGCCTTGCCCGCTTCACCACCCGGTGCGCTCATCACCGCGCGTTCAAGAACCTTCAGCGGCATGGCAACACGCTTGGGCGTGCCGGTCGTGCCGCTTGAGAGAACCTCGATCCCGCCTTCGGGCAGGGAATTTTCGAACTGGCCGGAGCGGGTACAGCGCTCCAGTCCTTCCACCAGGGTCGGAGCATCGTCGATACTGCCCAACGCTATGCCTGCGCACCCTGACTTCCGAGCAGCTTCGGTGAAGTTGGGCCAATCTTCCAGGTCGGCCAGGATCGCGCCCGCGCCAAGATCCTCGATATTGTCCGCAATGGCGGCGGCAGGCAGGAACGGGTAGACGTAACTGATCGATCGACGGTGGGCCAACAACCCCACCACCGCAGCCGCATGAGCCAGGCGATTGCGGATGATCACGCCCACCTTGGCGTGCGTCGGACAACCCGCCTGATCAAGCGCTGCTACTAACGCATTGCCATACCGATCGACATCACCCCAAGTGATCCATCGGCCTTCGAACTCGATTGCGGGATCTTCGCCGTGCGAACGAAGATTTTCGCACAGCGCGTCAATGACATCCCCACTCACGCTCGCCCCTCAGTCCCGCTTGCCCTCAAGCAAGCCCTTAAGGTTGCTGGACATGATCCGCTCCTTCTCCGCCATCGAGTAACTCGTCAGTTCGTTCAGGAAATCGAGCGGATGTTCGGTGCCCTCGGGATGCGGATAATCACTGCCGAACAGGATGCGGTTGACCTGCATGTGCTGGCCCAGCTCGGTGAAATCATCTTCGACGAACGGAGTGACAAAGATATTGCGGTGGAACTGCTCGACCGGGTCATTCCTGAATTTCTGCGGCATCTGGCCATAGACATGTTTGAGCTGCTCAATCAGCGGGATCACCCACTTGGCGCCATTCTCAACGCTGACGACACGAGTATCTGGGAAGCGATCGAACACGCCACCACAAATAATCGCTGCCACCGTGTCGGCAATCGCCCGTTCCACGATCCGCAGGCAATTCACAAAGGGGTCGGACTCGAACGGCAGCCATTCCGTGCCGCCGGTCCACATCTCGATCAGATGATCATAATCCGAATTGGAGGCGTGGATCGAGACGAAGATCTTGGCTTCCTCAATCCGCGCCCAGAACGGATCGAACTCTTTAAGGCCCATCGATCGGCCGCCGCGATAGCCGGGCACCGGGGAAGGCCGGATGCAGATGGTGCGCGCGCCCTCCTTGATAAGCCAATCAGTCTCTGCGACCGCACGATCCAGATCGGCGAGAGACACGACCGGTACACCGAATAGGCGATTCTCGCGCGCGAACCCCCACTCTTCGCTCGTCCACCGGTTGAGCGCGTGGAGAGCGTCGTTGAGGAACTCATGGTCATAGCTCATCCACTTCTCGATGACCGAGAAGAGGGTCGGAAACAGCAGCGCGGCGTGGACATTGTGGCCGTCGAGCACGGCAAGACGTTCCTTGCCAGTCCGCCACGCCTCTGGGGGCGCAATCGGCTTCCCGGTCATCTCGCGCATCGAGAGGCCTTCCGGGTTATCGGCCTTGTAATATTTTACGTGAGTGCCAGGAGCCGCAACTCGTTCGAAAGTCGGGTTCGGGATGTAATCGGAAATCTGTCCCCGGATCGCCAGCCGCTTCCGGCCATCCACTTCGACGAAGCGGAAATCCTTGTGCCACTTCTTGGGAAGATGGCGAAACAACGCATCTTCCGGTTCATAGAAATGGTTGTCCGCATCATACACAGGAAACGGAAGCTTCGTGGCGGTGTCCGTACCGGCCGCTGAATGGTCTGCCATGATGCGGATGTCCTCTAGCAGCCGTCTTCCAGTCAATCCGGTGGCCGTCGTTTCCGGCTACGCGGAAGGTCTTGCCGGCGAAGATTCCAGGCCTTTCACGAAGGCGCCAATTGCTCCAAACGCCTCGGCCGCCGCATCCGATCCGGGGAGGATCAGCGGCCACACGTGGCCCACCGCAGGGGCAATGTGAAGCGAAACTCGCTTGTCTGCGAGAGCTAGGCCGCGAACAAACGCAAGGACTTCGTCAAGCAACACTTCCGCCGTGCCGACCAAGAGCAGCGTCGGCGGAAACACCGCCGGGTCGGCATTCAGCGGCGAGACAAGAGGATCGTCCGCCGGATGCCCCTGAAGGTACATTTTGGCCGCGTCCAGCACCGCTAGTCGCGAAAAGAGCGAGTCTTTCGCGGCGTTCCGGTCATAGCTCGCGCCTTGCGCTGTCAGATCGAGCATCGGTGACACCAGGATCGCGCCAGAAGCCGGCGATCCCGCCGCTGCCGCTCTTCGACCTGCGCAGCCAGGAGGAGCAGGTCGAGCGATCGCTCGCCCAGGAACGTCTCTTCGCCCGGCTTTCCATTCTGCTGGGCGCGGTCGCAGCTTGGCACAACGCAGCAGTCAACCCACCTCCTGCGGAATCGCCGGCGATCACGATCGCCCGGCCGTCCGCCAACGCGCGGTAGACGGCGACCGCATCGTGCAGCGCAGCCGGAAACGGATGTTCCGGCGCGAGCCGGTAGAAGGGCATCACCACGCGCCAGCCAGTCGCCTCCGCAAGCGACGCCGCATAATCCAGATAGGCCAAGGGGGAGCCGAGGCGGTAGCCGCCGCCATGCAGGTAGAGGAGAACTCCCCCGCTTCCACCGCCGGCGGGCTCGACCGCAACACACCGGACGCCGCCAATCATTGTCTCACCGGCAGGCGCCGGGCTTCCGCTCGCTCCCGCAGCTCGCGCCCGCCGTTCGACCAGGGATGCGTCAGCCACTTGCCCCTGGCGGAGCGGCGGCAAAATCCACGCGCCCTCGGTCGTGCCGGTCACAGCACAAACACCCCGCGAGCCAGCTTGCCACTCTCCAAATCGTGGAAGGCCTGTTCAAAATCCGCGAGCTGATAGCGCTGGGTGACAAGCTCATCGAGCATCAATCGCCCTTGGCGGTACTGCGCAATGTAGGAGGGAATGTCGCGGTGCGGGCGTGAAGCGCCGTAGCGCGCTCCCATGATGCCGCGATCAACGAACGAAAGGGGAGTAAGGGAGACCTCCGCGCTCGTGCCACCCGCCGTGGTGCCGACAATAACACAGTTTCCGCCCCACCCCAGGCTCGCCACCGCGTCGTTCAGGACGTGCGTATTGCCGACGCATTCGAAGGCCCAGTCGACACCGCTGCCCTGGTCCGGTTGGCCGCCCGAAACGATGGCTTTGATCTTTTGCGGGGTATCCGCATGCGAGGCATCAATGAAATCCGTTGCGCCGAATTGACGAGCCTTCTCCTCACGCGAGGCAAGCAGATCAATCGCGATGATCCGGCTCGCGCCAGCGAGACGCAGGCCCTGTAGCACATTGAGTCCGACCCCGCCGATGCCGAATACCGCTGCAGTCTCGCCCGGTTCGACCCGCGCCCGATTGACCACCGAGCCGACGCCAGTCAGCACACCGCACCCGATCACACACGCGATGTCGAGCGGCAGCGTCTCGAGGGTGTCGTCGCTGATGTTCTCGATCTCGAGGCGCAGCTCGCGATCACGGAGAAGATCAAGGCGAAACTCGACGAGCT
>CAMLKX010000020.1 GCA_946480515.1 uncultured Sphingomonadaceae bacterium
GCCTGCAAAATCCAGAGAGACGGGCGTCGGCCTGTCTCAAGGACAGGAAAAGGGGCCCGTGCCACTCGCCCACGCATCGGCTGTAGTCCAAGAGGCGATGGCCGCCGTTAGGCAGCACTTTCTGTGGTCGGCGGGGTTTAGCGCGCTCGTCAATCTGCTGTTCCTCGCCCCCACCATCTACATGCTTCAAATCTACGATCGCGTCGTGCCCACCCGGGGCAGTCTCACCTTAGTCTTCCTGACGCTGGTCCTGGTGTTTGCACTCGCGACCTTGGCCCTGCTCGACTATGTGCGATCCCGACTGCTGGTGCGCGCGAGCGTGCGCCTTGACCGGTTGCTGGCCGGGGCAATCCTCGATGCAACCATGGGCATTCGGCGCGGAACCGGCGAAGTCATGGTCAAACAAGCAATTCGTGAGTTCGACACGCTTCGCCAGGCTCTCACGGGACCGGCAATCCTGGCTCTGTTCGATGCACCCTGGACGCCGATCTATATTGTCGTCTGCGCCCTGATCCACCCTTGGATCGGATTGCTGGCGGTAGCCGGGACGCTGCTGGTACTGGCGATCGCCAAGCTCAATCACGAGGCTACCAGCGAACGATTGCGGCGCGCCAGTGAGGCGGCCAACCGATCCTATGTCAGTCAGGAGCAATCGACCGTGGGCGCCGAGGTCATTCGTGCGCTCGGTATGCGCCGGGCAATGGTTCAGCGCCACCTCGATGAGCGCGCGATGATGATGCTGCTCCAAGGCGAAGCGAGCTTCGCCACGAGCAAATTTGCTACGGCCAGCAAGTTCGTGCGACTTGCCTTGCAGTCGCTGGCACTCGGCCTCGGCGCGCTTTTAGCGATCGACAATCTCATCAGTGCGGGAGCGATTTTCGCGGCCTCGTTTCTGCTCGGCAGGGCGCTTGCACCGGTGGACCAGCTGGTTGGTGCGTCGCGCCAGCTGTCACAAGCCCGTGCGGCCTACTCCACCGTAAATTCCCTTCTCGAGATGAGCGAGACGGAAGTCGGCACCACTCATCTGCCCGCACCGACGGGACAACTGTCGGTCGAACATTTGACGGTAATGAGTCCGAGCAAAGAAGTACCGATCCTTACCGATGTTTCTCTACGGCTCTCACCGGGCGAAGTCATCGCGATCATCGGTCCGAGCGGAGCAGGCAAATCGACGCTGGCACGTGCTGTCTCGGGAGCGCTCACACCCGACCGCGGAGCGATCCGCATCGACGGTGCAGAACGGTCTGACTGGGACCAGGAGCGACTGGCACGATACCTTGGCTATCTGCCGCAAGAACCCTCGCTGTTCGCGGGTACAATCAAGGAGAATATCTCCCGATTTAGCGTCGGGCTGCCGCAGACGGAGATTGACTTGGCGGCGGTCGAGGCGGCTCGGCAATGCGGCGCACACGACATGATCCTGCGATTTCCGAACGGCTATGACACGGTCCTCGGCTGGGGCGGCAGCGGTCTGTCAGCCGGGCAGGCCCAGCGTATCGCCATGGCCCGGTCGCTTTATGGTGAGCCATCGCTTGTCATCCTCGACGAGCCGAACGCTCATCTCGATGCTGAGGGCGAGGCCCGCTTGCTGGAGACCCTGCAGCAACTGAAGGATCGCGGCGCTGCGGTGCTGCTGATCGCCCATCGAATGGGCGTGATGCATGCAGTCGACCAGATTCTGCTGCTGGTCGGCGGCCGCGTTGAAGCGCTCGGTGAGCGGGACGAAGTGCTCAAGCGGCTCGGCCGGACGCCCACACCGATTCCGATGAAGGCCCAGGGATGAGCGCCGACATCGTCAATGCTCCTGGCGGCCAGTGGAGCCCGCCAGTTGTCCAACCAACGTCGCGCCCGCTGCTCGACGATGATCCCAGCAGGGAGATCCGCGTCGGCCTGATCATCGCCGGTATCTTCTTCTTGCTGTTTCTCGGTTGGGCGAGCCTGGCCCGCCTCGACGCTGCTGCTTACGGCGGGGGCCGGGTCACCGTCTCGGGCCAGCGCCAAACAGTCCAGCATCGGGACGGCGGCGTGGTCGGCAGGATCCTGGTGCGGGAAGGTCAGAAGGTGAAGCGCGGCCAAGTGCTGATGCGCCTTGCCGCAGCCGAGGTCCAGGCGCAGGAACGCGCTCTCTCTTCCCAGGCGATCAATCTCCTGGCGCAGCGGGAGCGGCTTCGTGCCGAACAGCTTGGCCGATCGATCATCGCCCGCCCGGTGGAATTCGCCAATTTGAGTGCTGCCGACCAGGCGGAGGCGGAACAAGCGATGCAACTGCAGACCGCGCAGTTCCGTGCGCGATCCTCGTTATTGTCGACGCAGCAGGGCGTGCTTGGTCAGGAACGCGCGCAAGTGCGCGAGCTGCGGGGCGGCTACCAGCGTCAACTGGCGGCGGTGCGGGAGCAGGAGCGGCTCATCACCGAGGAACTGAATGCGTATCGTCCAGTGTTCGAAAAGGGCTTTGTCAGCGCCACCCGGATCCGCGCTCTCGAACGGGCCAAGGCGGATCTTGCCGGCGAGCACGGGCGTCTGGAAGCGGGCATCGCGGAGGCCGGAGAGTCAGTCGGAGAAAGCCGGCTGAAGATTGTCGAAACAAGCCAGGCACAGCAGGAAAGGATCGCAGCCGAGTTGCGAGATGTCGAGCTCAGCCTGAGCGAGGTGCTGCCAAAGCAGCGCGCTGCCCGGGATCAGTTGGAGCGCACCGAGGTTCGGGCGCCGGTCAGCGGCACGGTGGTCGGCTTGTCGGTATTCACGGATGGCGGCGTGATCGCACCCGGACAGCGATTGATGGATATCGTCCCGGATAACCGCCTGCTGGTGGTGGAAGCCCGTTTTTCGCCACGGGACATCGATGACCTACACATCGGCCAGAAGACCCAGGTGCGGTTCAGCGGGCTGATCGAGCGTAACCTGCCGGCGCTTCATGGCACGTTGCAGCGGATATCTGCGGACAGTTTGGCGGACGAAAAAACCGGAGAGGCATTTTTCACCGCGGAAGTTGCAGTCGCGCCGGATCAGGTCTCGCTGGTCCGGCAGCGGCTTGGCCAAGAGTTCGAGCTGAAACCGGGGATGCCGGTCGAGATCCTTGTGCCACTGCGCAAGCGTTCGGCTCTAGCCTATTTCGTTGAGCCGCTCACCGACTCACTTTGGCGGTCCTTCCGCGAGGAGTGAACTTAACCCGGACAATGATCGTGAAGGTTGAAGTCTCGATGTCCACGTACCGCAATGGGAGGCACAGCTGGTCAGCATCGCGATAGTCACACCGCTCGAAATCTGGGCTGTGGGGTTGGACACTATTCTGACCCGTGCGGGAGTGAATGTGACTGGCTGCTGGCGCGACCTCGATCAGGCGGTGGGCAGCATCGAACTGCATCGCGCGCATATATTGATAGTCGCCAAGCGACTACTACCCGCGGATAGCGCCACAAACCGGATACTGGCCCGCCCGCTTGAACACCGCTTCGGGGGCCGTCTGATCCTGATCCTCGAGCCGCAGGATGAATTTCGCTCCAAGGAGTTCGCGGGGCTCGACGTGGAGGGATTGATCCTAAGTTCGGCGACGATTGCTGAGCTTACCGACTGCATCACGAGCGTGCGCCAGGGGCGCTGCTGGGTAGATCCGGGGATCCGGGCGGTCCTCAGCCACGGACCACAGCGAGCCACCGAAGGTCACGATCTCAGCAGCCGAGAGACTGAAGTGGCACGCCTCGCGGCTGCCGGTCTGAGCAATAAATATATCGCCAGAGAACTCGGTGTGTCTGACGGCACGGTGAAGATGCATATGCATCATATTCTCGCGAAGCTCCGCCTGACCAGCCGGATCGATCTTGTCGGTTCGCTCCAGCAATCCGGGCAGGGCAGATCCCGAGCGGACCTGCAGCAGTCTGCGCGCTATATATATCCGGATAGTAACCTTACCGATGCGGATATATCCTAGATTATTGATTTGTGGCAGCCGCACAGTCTGTTAAACTTTTGTTATCAGCTGGGGCAAACACTCTCCCCTGCCTATTCTTCGCCTCAGCGACCTGCTGACCTGCCGCTCTTTTAGGGCGGCAAGCCGGTGCGCACTGGGAAGGAGAAGATCATGGCGATCTCCGTCGATGGCAATCTCATCCTTGATGAGGAATTCCGCAATCCCGCAACAGGCGCCGCCGACGAACACGAAGTCGCCAGTTTGAACTTCACCGGTGACAGCGACGGCCTCGAAACATTGTTTGGAACCACCGTAGGGAATTTGGGGGAGGGTGCGGCCACGGGCTTCCCGCAATATGCCCGCAAGCTCAACTATATCTCGAGCACGGGAACTCCCAATCCGGTTACGGACTATGGTTTCGTCCAGGATAACAGCGGGACCGCCTTCTCGACTACGGTAGGGGTCGACAGCGGCCTCACGACGCTCGACGGAACGTCGATCTACCTGTTTGCCTATAGCGCCGATAACAACAACATCTTGCTCGGCCGCATCGGTAACAGCGCGACGGGGACCGTGGCGTTCGCGCTGGTGCTCGATGAGCATCGGACGGGGACGACACTCGACTCGACCGACATGTACCTAATTCAGTATCAGCCGCTTCAGCATTCCGGCACGAACCTGGTCGACTCTGCGGACACCCTCGACCTGCTGGACGGCTCGACCAACAAGGTCTTTCTCCAGTCCACCTACCTGGACCAGGGGCAGGGAATTCTCGTCACCAGCCAGACGGTTGCGTTTGAAGGCCATGATCTCGTCGGTTTCGAGGGCGGGTCGAAGGAGGTCATGCATTCTGAGCTTGCGGACGACTTCTTCGTGCAGTTCCTCGGCGACCAGGTGACCGGGGGCAAGAGCGGCGTGGCGATGAAAGCCGGCAACGACAGCACCTACACGCCGGGCGAGGTGTTCCACGCTAGCCCGACCAGCATTCAGGTCACAAACAGCACCAACGGCGTCGCGGGCGACACGATCCAGAACGGCGAAGTGCTCGATATGCTGTTCCTCAGCGATCATCCGACAGGTGCGGGCGCCGTTAATCCCGTGTCGACAGCAACGACATCCGCTGACGGGATCTTTTTGCGCTTCGACGGGATCGGGAACCGGGAAGATCTGGTTGTCATCCTCAAGCTCGCGGATCCCAATGCACTTGGAACAATCACCACAGTCGCGGTGGTCATCGATAATGCGGACATTTTCCGCAAGGGCAGCAGCGGCTTCCCGGATTATGTCACGACGTCTCCGGGCGCGGGGCAACTGTCCTATCTCGCGGCCAATCCGTTGGACAATAATGACGGAATGGTCTTCATCGAAGCCAATGATTATCAGTTCGACGGAAACGAAGGCAAAGTCATTGTCGGGGCCCAGCTCCTGTCTTCTACGGACGGCATAACGAGCGGTTCCGGCATCGATCTCAACCGTACCGTCGGCGACAACGGCGGGAGTGAGAATAACGGCACGCAGAATTTCGGCAGCGCTACCAAGGACAGCGATGTTATCAAAATTTCCGACATCGGCTTCCTGAGGGACACGCCGACGCTGGTGCCCGCCCATGAATATCTCGGCATCGGCGCCAATCTGATCGTTCAGGATGATGGCCCTGTCATCGACGAGACTACCGTCGGCTCCGGCGAGGACCTCCTCGTCAGCAACACTGTCAACGCCACCGACGGCGACGAGTATTTGTTCGACGCCGGCGCGGACGGCGTGGGGGCGTGGACCATCATCGGCGCCCCGAGCGGTAGCGGCGGACTCACCGTCAGCTATGACGGCGACACCACTGAGCAGAGCATCTTGGGCAAGCTCAACGGCACCGATTTCTACACGCTGACCGTCGATAATGACGGCAACTATGATTTCACCTTGTTGAGTGCGATGCCTGGCACGTCGCTGCCGGTCAGCAGCACGCAAGTTCACGCTGCAGGTCCGGCAAGCCCGTATGACGTCCTGCTCGAAAGCTCGACCGACTACATGCGGATTACCGGGACGAACTCTGACGGTTCGAACGGCCTGTTTAACGCGAGCAATGGCTATGGCGGAATCGCCAACGGCAACCTCGATGCAGACGAGACGATCTCAATCTCTCTGATGGACTCGAAGGACACTGCTGCGACTGGGGATGACGTTAAGGTCGATATCACGGGGATCAAGATTCCGACGAAGACCAGCGGAAGCGGCGGCGGAACCTTCCACTATAATTATTTTGCCTACAACGACGGGAACCTCGTCTATTCCCAAACCAATGTCGCCGTGACTCGGAACTCATCGATCGAGGTCAACAGTGGCGGGATTTTGTTCGATACGCTGGTCATCGAGTCGATCGACGGAATCGCGGTTAAGCTTGGCGTTGGCGATTCGGAAATCTTCGTTCCGCCGCCAGACATTCGGTTGAACTTCAACCTGCAGCTCGCTGACGGCGACGGGGATACGGATACCGCCAGCTTCTTTGTGGACATCGATGGCAATGGCGGTGGGATCAGTAATCCTACCTCCTACAGCTATTTCGATATCGCTTAGATGAGTCCTCTTGAGGGAGAAGCAGAGCAGCCAATCGCCCTGCTCCTCCTCAACGCGGAAGGCCCGGGCCGTCACCTCGAGTGTCGTTGCCCTCAGTTGCTTTTTTTCCGCAACGCTCCAGGCTTGTGGGCGGCCCGTTTGCCTTCCCTCGTTTCAACAATGAACTGCGGGTTCTCTTTGCTTGCGGCGACCTTGTGACCCTTGATCTGCGTGGGGGTGGTCTGCTTCTTCACGACTCGACCACGTGCTTTGCCGCCGTGACTGTTCCATTCTACGCAATCGCCTGACTTCACATCCGCGGTCATCTCTACTCTCCTCGGTCGCCTCAACGCACGGTCCAACGGTTAGTCCCCGACCTCGTCTGAGGCGCCGATGCTAGGGATGACCTTTCCCAGCAGTCGTCCGGAAGCTAGTGTCATCCGATGCGGGTGCTGCGGGGATGCGGCCCCGCCTGTGTGGAGTTTCGAGTGATCAAGTTACCGGTCACGGTTGTGGGTATGCTTGCGCTTTTCGGGGCCTCAGCGGCGCAAGCGCAGGATCATCACCACCCGGTGGCTACGCAGCCGACGCCCCACCACGAGCACGATCATCCTGGCACTCTCGCGCCAGCCCAGAGCACTGGGCAGCCCCCGGCGCGGGTCGACCACTCGCATGGCGATCATCAACCCACGCCAGCAGCAGCCCAGCACGAGGGCCACGCGATGGCGACCGGTGCGCTGGGATCCTACCCTGTGGATCGGGAGTCTTCCGGGACGTCGTGGCAGCCCGATACGACGGAGCACCTCGGACTGATGACTGCGAGGGGTGACTGGTCGCTGATGGGGCACGGAGTTCTTAATCTCGTGTATGATCATCAGGGCGGTCGGCGCGGTGACGATCAAGTTTTCGCCAGCGGGATGCTGATGGGTCTGGCTCGCCGGCCGCTCGGCGCCGGCACCCTGCAAGTGAGGGGCATGCTCAGCCCGGACCCGCTGATGGGCAAGCGCGGCTATCCCCTCCTGCTCGCCAGTGGAGAAACCGCCGATGGGGTCGAGCATTTGGTCGACCGGCAGCATCCCCACGACTTCTTCATGGAGCTTTCGGCCTCCGTGTCGCAGCCTCTCGGCGACAGAAGCAGCGTCTTCCTTTACGCTGGTCTACCGGGCGAACCGGCGTTCGGTCCGCCAGCGTTCATGCACCGCGAAGCGATCATGGACTCGCCTGAAGCTCCAATCAGCCATCATTGGCTCGACTCGACGCACATTGTGTTCGGGGTCCTGACTGGGGGCGTGGTGCTCGACCGGTTCAAGGTTGAGGTCAGCCGGTTCAACGGCCGTGAACCGGATCAGCACCGGTGGAACATTGAAACAGGCCCGCTTGATTCAACCGCCTTGCGTGTATCGTGGAACCCCACCCGGTCCTTGTCACTGCAGGGCAGCTGGGGACATTTCGAGGAGCCGGAGCAGCTTGAGCCGGGTGTCGACCAAAGACGCTGGTCGGCCAGTGTGCTTTATGCCCGCGAGATCGCGGATGGGGTGAAGCTCGCCGGAACACTGGCGTGGGGCCGGAAGTCGACCGCTCACCATGGGGAACGGCTTCATGACGACGCCTATGTTGCGGAAGCTTCGCTCAAGTCTGGCGGGTGGACCGGGTTCGCCCGCGGCGAACTTACCGAAAACCGCGAGTTGCTTGAGGTCGACGATCATGGCGAAGGCTTCAAGGTGGGCAAGATCTCGATCGGCGTTGTGCGTGATTTCCAGCTTATCGAGCATGTTTCAGTCGGAGCGGGCGGGCTAGTGGCGCTCAACTTCGTGCCGGAGATACTGGTTGCTGAATATGGCTCTCGCCGTCCGCTCGGCACGATGGGATTCCTACGGCTGCGGCTCAACTAAGGAGGATATAATGACAATAGGACGGTTCCTGTTGGGCTTCATGTTAGTCGCCACGGCGACCGCCAGCAGTGCCGCAAGCCCCGATCGATGCCGGCCCGATCCGCGGGTTCAACAAGTCGCCCAAGCCTGGTTGAACCGTCATGCACAGAGCGAATTGCCAATCGCTCCCGACGATGCCGTCTGTTTCAGAAACGAACTGCTTGAGGTGCTGCAGCCGCACCTCGGCAAGATCGTCGGTTATAAGGTTGGATTGTTCACAAAGGCCGGACAGGCGCGGTTTGGAGCGTCCGGCCCCAACGTCGGCGTTCTGCATGAGCGGATGATGGTTTCGGCAGAGCAGCCCATTTCTGTCCGCTACGGCTATGCGCCCTTGATGGAAGCGGATTTCATCCTCGTAGTGAAGGACGCGGGCATCAACTCGGCGTCGACGCCGGAAGAGGTCTTCCGCCATTTGCGTGGCTATCGGCCGTTTATGGAGTTGCCCGACAATCAAGTTCCGTACGCCAGGAACATGAAGGTCGGTCAGTTCATTGCCTTGAATGCCAACGCTCGCCTGGGAACAGTAGGGGCGGAAGTTGCCCTGCCGCAAACTGCTGAGGGAATGCGTGCACTTCGCGACATGACGGTGAAGATGTCGATCAGTGACGGGAAGGGGGTAACGACGTCGAGCGCGCGAGCGATCGAAACCCTCGGCGATCCTCTGGCGGCGGTTCTATTTGCCAAGAACGCTCTCAATTCGGAGGGGCGGCGGCTCAAGGTGGGGGATATGATCAGCATCGGGACCATCCTGCCCGCGCGTCCTCCGCGCGCCGGGGAGACGGTTCAGCTTTCCTATCAAGTCTTGGATAAACCGTCCGCACTCACCGTTACGTTTGTCGAATGACCTTCGCCCATCAGCCTGCGTGTGCGCTCCAGCAGGTAGGCCACTCGCTGGGGCGCGGCCATGCGCTCCGCCAGGCTGAGCGAGGGTACCTCCACGCCGATCGGGACATCGGGTGGCAGCAGCGGGACCAGCGCCGCTAGATCGAACGCGCCGTCGCCAGGCACAGCGCGGTCCGTAACGGCGGCCTGCGGCCAGTCTGCGGGCGTTTCGACGGCGCCGTCGCTCAGCTGGATGGCCCTGATCTTCACTGCAGGCGCCTTCGCAACCGCATCCCAACGTTCACCTCCACGGATGACATGGAGCACGTCCAACGTGACTCCGGCATGGTCTCCCGCGAACTCGGCGGCGGCAAGCGCGCTGGAAAAGGTCGGCCAACTGGACTCGAGATATGGCTCGATAGTGAGCGCCAGGCCGCGCTCGCCGGCATCGGCCGCGAGCTCAGCCAGACGGTCGAAACGGCGCTGTTCGTCCGCATCGAACGCAAGCGTGCCGCACACTGAAGCGCCCAGCCGCACGGCCAGGTCGAGATTGCGCCGATGGGCGTCCCTGCTCACGTCCGGCGTGACCAGGAACGGCTCGATCACGTGGATGCTGAGGCCGCTGTCGCTCAGGCGGCGAGCAAAGGCGGCGAACAGCGGCGCATCCGAAATGAGGCTGTAAGGGGCGGCGTGCGCCACCGGCAGGCTCTCAAGATGGAGGCCGATCGCATCGTAGCCGGTCTTTGCCGCCACATCGATGAAGGTGAGGGGATCAAGTTCCAGAGCACTTAGCTGTTCCAATGCATAAAGCCGCCGCGTCATTCACTTGGCTCCCTTGTTCACGAAAGTTCGATCAGGCCGACCCCCTCGGCGGGCAAGTCGAGCGTCAGCCTGCCGTCAGCACCGAGGCGGCGGGTCTCCGGCGGCGCGAGTTCGGCGGCTGCGCGGATCTGATCAATCTGTGGACGTGTCGGGTATTTGGGCGAACCCATTGCTCGCCAGGCCGGGAGGGGCGAACCCCGCTCCATGTCGACATAGCTGATGCGGACACGCTGACCGGCGCTCGCACCCTGCAGCACCACTTCCAGCCGTTTTCGAGCTCCTGAGACGCTCCGCGGGATGATTTGACCGGGGATGCCGGTGGCTTGTTTAACATCGGCCAGGTTCCAGACCAGGATCGATGCTCCCCGCTCTGTCCGGGACGCAAGCGCGGGTCCTGACGCCTGGAGGCGCCGCCGCCCAAGCCGGTGCATCAGCTTGTAGGTGTTGAACTGCGGCTTGGCGATGCTCCGCTGCGCCAGGATGCCGAAGCCGCTATTGCCTTCCTGGATGATGAAATCGGCGGCGTAATTCTCTTCATAGATGCTGCTCATCGTCCAATGCGCCATCGCGTGACAGTAGGGCAGGCAATTGGTGAGAACATGGGCGATCATGGCCGGGCTATCCGACGACCACTCCGACAGCCACAGCTCCGCGCCCTTGTAGCGGGTGGCGTCAATTTGCGCTCGCGCATGCGCCATCGCCGCGGGAATCACCTCGTTCTGCGTGTAGGAAGCGGGCCGACCAAAGATGCGCGCCTGATCATCGCCGGGATAAATGTGGGTTGAAACGAAATCGACCGGCGCATCATTTGCCGCGCAGTAAGCCAGAAACGGCTCGAACCATTGGACTGCTGATGTCGAGGGACCGCCAACGCGAAGGGCAGGGTCGACTCCCTTAACAGCGAGTGCAGTCGCTTTATATAGCTCGAAATATTGTTGCTGCGTCCCGGCCCAGAACCAGGCGGTCAGGTCCGGCTCGTTCCACACTTCGAAATACCATTGGCGAACCTCGGCCCGGCCGTAGCGGTCGATCAGATGGCGCACGAAGGCCTGGATGAAGTTCGACCAGTCGGTGAGCGACTTGGGCGGTGTGACGTTGGCTTTGTACAAGCCGAACGTTTTGGTGCCGCTCGCCAGCCGCTTAGGCATGAAACTCAGCTCGACGAATGGCTGAACGCCGCGCTCCAGCAGACCATCATAGACTGCATCGACATTCTGGAAATTGGGAGAGCGGCCCATCGTCAGAATGCCCAGTTCGTCGTCGAGAATCCCGTGGAACCGGACTCGTTCAAGTCCCGTCTCCCTGCGCATGCGGTCAAGATCCTGGCGCCACGGCTCGCGCATGGTGATCGCCGCCCGGTCGGAACCAGCGCAGCGAGACCAGATGTGGTCGAGCGGGCCGATTTCCCGTCTGAGGTCGACCTCGACCCGTTCCTGCACGGGTTGAGCGAGCGCCGCGGGGCTCAGCATGGATGCGCCGAGCGCAGCCGACCCTGTTTTGATAACGTCGCGCCTGTCGAACATTTTGTCCTCCCGCTCCTGCAAACTTGGCTTAGCGCAGAGCCGCTGACCTGTGAAACCATTCGCGGTTCCGCGGGTCGCCGACTTCAATGGATTTTCTGGATCAGCGGCTCGATCCGCAGCGTCACCACGTCCACCCCGGGCGGGCGGGTGGCGGCGAAGATGATGGCTTCAGCAACTTCCGACGGAGGGAGCAGCTGATACTCGTCCATGAGCCTGGATCGCTGATCGGGGGTGAACGGCTGCATCGCTGATCCGATCGCGCCCGGTTCGATCAGCGTGACCCGGATATGTTCGTGCATGAGTTCCTTCCGCAGCGTTTCCGCAAAGAGTGCGACGCCGCCTTTGGACGCGTTATAGACGCTCTCGCCGACCGCCTTGATGTGCACGCTGATCGACCCGACGAGGATGATCTGGCCGTGGCGGATCCCAGCGGCTCGCATCCTGTCGATAGCTGCGCGCGTGCAAGCCACGTAGCTGACGAGGTTGGTGTCGATGACATGGCGCCATTCGTCACCCTCCATCTCCATCAGGGGTCCGGAGCCCACCCCCGCGCAAGCGACGAGCAGATCGACGCGACCGAGTGTGGCGTCCACCTGCTCGAACAGATGGGCGAGGCCTGCTTTGCCAGACAGGTCGGCCGCGACTGTCATAGCCTGCCCGGATGCGACGAGTTCCCGATGCAAATCGTCGAGCTCAGACGCGGTCCGGTCGGTCAAGACCAGCCGCGCGCCGAGCTTAGCCATGCGTGCCGCGACCGCGCTGCCGACACCGCCAGCCGCGCCGGTGATCAGCACGCATCGCCCATCAAGAGTGTTGCCGTGCATCCGCCCGCGATTACTCCTGATCCTTGGTTCCCGTCCTGGAGATCCCTGCGCCTAACGCGTTTCCCATTGTTCGTTTCCGCGATCGTACGAACTTCGTCCGGGGTAAGCGCCGGCGAACATTCTTCGCAAAAAAAGGGGCGGAGGAGTTGGTCTCCTCCGCCCCCAAAGGCGTGAATTGCTGAACCGCTTATCCGCGCTCAGGCGCCGGTGGCGGTGGCGGCGGAGTTTCGACAGGCGGCGGTGGCGGCGGCGGCTCAACAGCCGGCGGCGGAGGCGGCGGAGGCGGAGGCGGTGGCGGTGGCGGCGGCGGGGTGAAGTTATAGACCAGGCTCGCCAGCACGCTATGGCTACGGAACTTGGTGTCGAGATCCGCGGACAAGTCGCCTTCGCTAACTTCATCGCTGATCTTGGTGCGGAAGTAGCGATACTTCAGGCCAACGTCGATGCGCGGCGTCACGGCGTAGCGGGCGCCAGCAATCAGCTGCCAGGCGAAGCTGTCGTTGCTGAGATCGAGGTCATCTGAAAGTTCGTCATCGACCTCGAGGCGCATCGTGCTTTGCGCGATTCCGATGCCTGGACCGGCATAGAAGCTGAAGCCATCCTCATTGCCGAAATCGACCAGACCGTTCGCCATCAGGGAAACGACTTTGGTTCTTCCGTCGGCGTCGATTTCGATGCTGTCCGATCCGTCGCCGAAGTCGAACGTCTGCTCGTACTCGTCGTGATTGGCTTTCTTCCAGCTCAGTTCGGCTTCGAGCCGGAACATGCCGAAGTCATAGCCGAAGATGAGGTCAAGATCGACGCCAGTGTTGTGATCGACCTCGAATTCCGCTTCCGGAGCTTCGGAGTCGTCGAAATCGACATCTATGTCGGAATCCTGCGCGAACAGGGCGCCGCCTTCCACTCCGAGATAAAAGGAATTGTCTCTCGCCATCGCGGGCGTAGCGATGGCTGTGGCGGCAACCGCCGCCAGTAAATAACGTCGCATTGGATTTCCCCTCCGTTGAAACCGTCAAGTGCGGCCGTCGTCGTGAATTCACCCCATCGGCCAGCACTCAACCTTATTCTGTTCGAGTGGCTTTGCCAGCACAAACTTCAGCGGCTTCAGGAGCAGCACTGCAGGGCCACGCCGGGAAATTAACCAGATACTTACCTTGAAGGGCCATCACCCGCTCATGACTCACGTCCTGACTTCGCCCGTTGGAGCGGCAGCGGTGCTGGCCGCCGTCATGGTGAGCGCGGCCCCGGCGATGGCTGCAAGCATTCCGCAATCCTCTGCATCGCCTCCGCTGTCGACGGTTGACGCCGATTGCCTGAGTCTTGCCATCTATTATGAGGCGCGGTCGGAAAGCAGGGAGGGCCAGGAAGCGGTGGCGCAGGTCGTGTTGAACCGGCTCCGCGATCCCGCTTACCCGAAGGACGTCTGCAGCGTCGTGTTCCAGGGGTCGCAGCGGCGGACCGGCTGTCAATTCTCGTTTACTTGCGATGGTTCGATGAGCCGGCTGCCAAAACGCGAGACGTGGAACCGCGCTCGGGAAATTGCGGCGGCCGTTCTGGCCGGGCGCAGCAGCGCCCTCGTCGGCAACGCGACGCACTACCACACCACCGCGATCAATCCTTACTGGTCGAGTTCACTGTCGAAGGTGGCGACGATCGGAGCGCATGTCTTCTACAGCAAGCCGGG
>CAMLKX010000021.1 GCA_946480515.1 uncultured Sphingomonadaceae bacterium
AGGGAGATGATCGCCGGCCTGTCCGCATCGGTCACCGTGGACACGCACCGGCGCTAATCCGGTGGAGTCGCGGGTTCTCCATGGCGTCCAGCGGACAATGGTCATGGTGGCGATCATGGCTGCCATGTTCATGCAGCTCCTCGACACGACCATTGCCAACGTCGCGCTTCCGCACATGCAGACAGCGCTCGGCGCCAATCAGGAGAGCATCAACTGGGTCTTGACGAGCTACATCGTCATGTCCGCCATCGCCATTCCGATTACCGGCTGGCTTGCTGACCGCATCGGTCGGCGGCGGCGCCGGTCACGACGGCGGCGCGGGAGCGGGCTACCTCACGGAAGCGCCGGCGCCGCCTTCACGGCCGCCTCGGTGCTGTGCGCGATTGCAACCTCGTTGCCGGAGATGGTCGCTTTCCGGATCATCCAGGGAATCACCGGGGCTTTCATCCCGCCACTGGTACAAGCCACATTGTACGACATTCACCCGCCGGAGGCTTTTGGCAGGGCGATGTCGATCTTTGGCACCGGGGTGGTGCTCGCGCCGATCATGGGGCCGGTGGTGGGCGGATGGCTGACCGAGAATCTCAGCTGGCGCTGGGTGTTCCTGATCAATCTGCCGATCGGGGTGATCGCGACCCTGCTGATGCTGCGCTACATGCCCAGAATACCAAAGGTGCGGGAGTCCTTCGACATATCGGGTTTCCTGTTGCTGGGTCTCGCGCTTGCCTCATTTCAGCTGATGCTCGATCGCGGGCACACCGTCGATTGGTTCGACAGCATCGAGATCGTCATCGAGCTTGGCATCGCGATTGGCGCCATGTGGATGTTCATCATCCATTCCATCAACACGCCTCAGCCATTGTTCGAGCGATCCATGATCACCGATCGAAGCTATGTGGCCGGGCTGCTGCTCATGTTCCTGAGCGGGGCGGTGCTGGTCGCGGGAATGGCTTTGACTCCGCCGCTACTCCAGCAAATCTACAATTATGGCGTTCTGGAATCTGGCTATCTGACCGGGGTGCGCGGGATCGCGGCGATGTTTGCAATGATCGCCTCGGGGCGGCTGGTGGACAAGTTTGATGTCCGATGGCTGCTGCTGTTTGGAGTCCTCGGGATTGCCGCATCACTTTACGTGCTGAGTCTCGCTTCGCTGGAGATGGGACCGGGCCTGATTATCTGGTCGAGCCTGCTCCAGGGTGCGGGGGTGGGGTTTGTATTCATCCCGATTCAAGCGGTTGCCTTTGCGAGTGTCCCGCCCAATCTGCGGACAAAGGCCTCCAGCATGTTCAATCTTTCCCGCAACTTCGGCGGATCGGTGGCGGTTGCGATTGTCGGGTCGCTGCTTGCTCGCGGAGCGCAGGTCTCGCACGCGGATCTCTCCCAGTATGTCAATCCGCAGAACATGCCTATTGCCGATCCTGGCCTGATCGGCGTGCTTGGCGATGCTGGGCAATCGGTCATGGTGATGATCGAGGCAGAGATCATGCGCCAGTCGCTGTTCCTCTCTTATCTGGGTGATTTCCGCCTGATGATGTGGGCGTCCCTGGCAATGCTGCCGCTGATCCTGCTGGCCGATTTCGGCAAGGGTGGGAAGAAACAGGAAGAGCGGACCGAGCATCCGGTCCATCTCGATTAGCAGGTCATCGCTGGGCGTTCCTCGATTGACTTTCCAGGTTTAATCATGGGAACATAAAGGGAACAAATGAGTCCAGAGTCGCGTGCCCACTCCATCGCCATCGTTCGATCCTCTCGAAGCGCTCCGTGCACAGGTGCGGGCGATCGAGGTGGCCAATAGGTCTCCCCATTCAGGAGGGTTGCCGTTCGGGATTGAGACGATGGATTGCCGCCTGGCCGGGGGCGGCCTGGCAATTTCGGCGCTTCACGAGCTGACCGGATCAAACCCCAATCTCAACGATGATGCCGCAGCGACCCTGTTCGGGGCCGGCCTTGCCGCTCGTGCCGGTGAGGGCAGGGGGATGGTGCTTTGGATAAGGACCAGCCGGGATTTGTTCGCTCCCGGTCTCGCCCAGGCCGGGCTTCCTCCGCATCGGCTGATCTATGCCGACTGCGGCTGCAACGAGGACGCTCTGGCAGTGATGGAGGAAGGGCTGCGGCATGACGGGCTTGCGGCTGTTGTGGCGGACATCACGCTGGCCAGCATGACTGCCACCCGCCGGCTGCAGCTTGCGGCCGAGCAAAGCGGGGTGATCGGACTGATGTTGAGGCGCTGGCGGCGCAATGGTCAGGACCCGCTTTCTTCGCCATCGGCTGCGGTGACCCGGTGGCGGATTGGTTGTGTCCCATCACAGGTGCTGCCGGTTAGCGGCATCAGCCGCCCGCGCTGGAAGATTGAGCTGGTGCGGCAGCGCGGTGGGCCATCTTGCGAATGGATCATGGAGGGAACAGATGAAGCGGGTTGCCTCGCTTTACCTGCCGAACCTTCCCACCGATCGCCTGCGGCGGATGGTTGGGAAAGGGCGGCCCGGTCCGTCGCCTGACGCGCCGCTCGCGACGATCCATCGCTCGGGGCAGCGGATGCTCCTTGCCGCCGTATGTCCGATCGCGCGTTCACTCGGGCTGAATCCGGGCATTCCAGTGACCCAGGCGCGGGCACTGGTCCCTAGACTGCAGCTGATCCCCGCCGATCCCCAGAGCGACCAGGGCGTTTTGGAGCATCTCGCGGTGTTCGCCGCCCGGCGCTGGACTCCGCTTGCTGCGATCAGCGCTCCGGATGGAGTGTGGCTCGACCTTAGCGGAGTGTCGCATCTGTTCGGTGGAGAGCGGCGGATGTGCCAGCATATCCTGCGCTTTTGCGGCCGGTTGGGGTTTGCCGCCCGGATTGCAGTGTCCGGTACGACCGGGGCTGCGCATGCGCTTGCCCGGTTCGGCGGCCAAGGGCTTTTCCTGTGTCTACCCAACCGGGAAGCAGAGGCGATTGGACCTCTTCCGCCCGCTGCTCTTCGACTGGAGGATCATGCCGTCCAGTCGTGCCGGCGGTTCGGGATGGAGGCCATCGACGAGTTGATCGGTATGCCGCGTGGGCCGCTTGGCCGACGTCTCGGAAGCAATCTTCTTACTCGCCTGGATCAGGCGCTCGGGCGGATCGAAGAGCCGTTCGATCCGGTCGTCCCTCACGATCCTCCGCAAGTCACATTGCGTTTCCTTGAGCCGATCCTGTCACCGGAGGCAATTGAACAGGTCGTGACGGATCTCGTCGCCATGCTGGTGAAGCGGTTGGCGCAGCAGGGGCTGGGAGCACGCCGGATTTCGCTCCTTTGCGATCGGATCGATGGGGAAGAGCAGGCCCTCGCAATCGGCATGGCCCGGGCAACCCGTGATGGAAACCATCTGCTCCATCTCTTCCAGACGAAAATCCCTGCGATCGAGCCGCGCTTCGGAATCGAGGCCATGCATCTTGTCGCCACTCGTTGCGAGAGGCTGGCTCCGCAGCAAATCGACAGCGACAAGGAGGAAAATTCCGGCCTGCCGCCGCTGATTGACCGGATTGCGAGCCGCATCGGATCTTCGCACGTCTTCTGCTGCAGCGCAGTCGAGAGCGACGTGCCCGAGCGCAGCGTGCGGCGCATCCCGGCCTTGAGCGAAGCCTGCGAGTGGCCGCGGCAATGGCCGCGTCCGGTCCGGCTGCTTCCCCGTCCTGAACCGGTCAACAAGGTGATTGCCGAACTTCCGGACCAGCCGCCGCTCCGCTTTTCCTGGCGAGGAAAGATGCACCGGGTGTGCAAGGCTGACGGACCGGAACGCATTTATGGCGAATGGTGGAAGCGCAGGGGCGAAGCGGATTCAGTTCGCGACTATTTCCAGGTGGAAGACGAAGGCGGGGCGCGCTTCTGGCTGTTCCGCAAGGGTGACGGAGAGAATCCCGCGACCGGCGACCTCAGCTGGTATGTGCACGGCATCTTCGCGTGACC
This sequence comes from uncultured Sphingomonadaceae bacterium, assembly GCA_946480515.1. The sequence continues at coordinate 3,930 of CAMLKX010000021.1, forward strand.
TACGTCGAACTGAACGCCACCAGCCACTTCAGCTTCCTGCGCGGGGTCTCTTCCTGCGAGCAGCTGTTCTCCGCGGCGGCGCTGCTTGGTTATCCTGCGCTTGGGATCACCGACCGCAATTCCGTTGCCGGACTGGTTCGAGCAACCATTGCCGCCGATTCCACCCAAGTGCGCCTGGTAGCCGGTTGCCGGCTCGATCTGGTCGACGGCAGTTCGCTGCTGGTTTGGCCAAAGGACCGAGCTGCCTGGTCGCGGCTCACCCGCCTGCTGACCGCCGGGAAGAGCCGCGCTGAACCCCGCAAGGGCGAGAAGGGACAATGCTTCCTCTATTGGGAGGATATTGATGCTTATGCGCAGGGGCTGGTCGCTGCACTTCTTCCGGACCGGCCCGATCAGGCCACTGCGGCGCTGTTCGGCCAGTTCCGCGACATTTTCGGCAGCAATGCTCATCTGGCGCTCAGCTATCGTCGCCGTCCGGGGGATTCGGTCCGCCTTTATCAACTCGACCGCCTGGCGCGGCTGGCCGGGGTTCGCAGCCTGGCCATTGGCGACGTGCTGTATGACTCGCCCGACAAAAGGATGTTGCAGGATGTCGTGACCGCGATCCGCAACAAATGCACGATCGACGACCTTGGCTTTCGCAAGGAACGCTATGCCGACCGGCATCTCAAGAGCGCCGGCGAAATGGAACGGCGCTTTGCCGTTTATCCCGATGCGATCCAGGCCAGCGCGGACATTGCCGCCCTGTGTACCTTTTCGCTGCGGGAACTGAGCTATCAATATCCCGACGAGATCGTGATGTCGGGCCGGACTCCGCAACAGGCGTTGGAGCAGATGACCCGCCAGGCCTTGGCAGCCATGTTTCCCGAAGGGGTGCCGGATTCCTATTCCAATCTGCTTGAGCATGAATTGTCGCTCGTGCAGCGCCTCAACTATGCGCCTTATTTCCTGACGGTGAACTCCATCGTCACCTATGCCCGCAGCCAGGGCATTCTCTGCCAGGGCCGCGGCTCGGCTGCCAATTCGATGATCTGCTACGTCCTTGGGATCACCTCGATCGATCCGGTCGCCCATGAACTGTTGTTCGAGCGCTTCATTTCCGAAGACCGCAATGAGCCGCCCGACATCGATGTCGATTTCGAACATGAGCGGCGGGAAGAAGTGATCCAGTGGATCTATGAAACCTATGGCCGCAAGCATGCAGCGCTCACCGCGGTCGTCAGCCGCTACCGCACCCGCGGAGCCATCCGTGAAGTCGGCAAGGCTTTAGGACTTGCGGAAGACCTGACCGGAGCACTGGCCAGCCAGATCTGGGGCTGGTCGAACGAGGGCGTCGGGCAGCGTCATGTCGACGAGCTGAAACTCGACAGCAATGAGCCGCGCCTAGCGCTCGCGCTCGACCTCGCCCGTCAGCTGATCGGCACTCCGCGGCATCTCAGCCAGCACCCCGGCGGTTTTGTGCTTGCCCGTGACCGGCTTGACGATCTGGTCCCGATCGAACCGGCCGCGATGCCTGATCGCCATGTGATCGAATGGGAAAAGGACGACATTGAAGAGCTGAAATTCATGAAGGTGGATGTGCTTGGCCTCGGCATGATGGGGTGCATGCGCCGGGCGTTCGACCTGCTGGCCGAGCATAAGGGCATTTGCCTCGGGCTGGGTGATCTTCAGGATGACGATCCGGCTGTGTTCGAGATGATCCAGCGCGCCGACACGCTTGGCGTCTTCCAGATCGAAAGCCGGGCACAGATGAGCATGCTGCCACGGATGAAGCCGAAGGAATTCTACGACCTGGTCATAGAGGTGGCGATTGTCCGGCCCGGACCGATCCAGGGCGACATGGTGCACCCGTATCTTCGGCGGCGGGAAGGCAAGGAAAAGCCTGAATACCCCAGCCCCGAACTGAAGGCCGTGCTCAAGCGAACCCTGGGTGTTCCACTATTCCAGGAGCAAGCGATGAAGGTGGCCATCGTCGGGGCGGGCTTCACCCCGGCGGAAGCCGACGCGCTGCGCCGGTCCATGGCGACCTTCAAGTTCACCGGCGGGGTCAGCCATTTTCATGACAAGCTGGTCAAAGGCATGGTGGCGCGGGGGTATGATCGCGAATTTGCCGAACGCACGTTCAAGCAGATCGAAGGCTTCGGCAGCTATGGTTTCCCCGAAAGCCACGCCGCCAGCTTCGCCAAGATCGCCTACGCCTCATCCTGGATGAAATGCCATCATCCCGACATCTTCTGCGCCGCGCTGCTCAATGCCCAGCCGATGGGCTTCTATGCCCCCGCGCAGATCGTTCGCGATGCGCGCGAGCATGGCGTCGAAATCCGGCCGGTATGCATCAACCAGAGCCGGTGGGACTGCACGATCGAGGAACAGGCCGAAAAGTGGCGCGCCGTCAGGCTCGGCCTCAGGATGGTCAAGGGACTGGCGAACCTGCACGCCGCCCGAATCCTTGCGGCGCGGACCGATCCGTTCGTCAGCATCGAAGAAGTGTGGAAGCGCTCGGGCGTGCCGGTTGCGGCCTTGGAGAGGATCGCTGAAGCCGATGGTTTTGCTGCTCTGGGGATCGACCGGAGGCAGGCCTTGTGGCGAACCAAGGCCCTCGGTGAGGCGCCGTTGCCCTTGTTCGCTTCCGCCGATGCTCGGGAGGAGGAGCGGGAGCCGGCGGTTGCTCTCCGGCCGATGAGCGAGGGCAGGGAGGTGGTCGAGGATTACCGCTCGATCCACCTGTCGCTGCGCGCCCATCCGCTCAGCTTCCTTCGGCCCGAGCTTGAACGGATGAAGGTGATCCGCTGCGGCGACTTGGGACGCATCAAGGATGGCCGCAAAGTCGAGGTTGCAGGCGTGGTGCTGGTGCGCCAGCGGCCCGGATCGACCAACGTCACCTTCCTGACCATCGAGGATGAGAGCGGAATCGCCAACATCATCGTCTGGCAACGCCGCTTCGAGGCGCAGCGGCGGATCATCATGACCGCGGCAATGATGAAAATCCGCGGAACCCTGCAGCGCGAAGGCGAAGTGATCCACATCATCGCCGACCATCTGGACGATTGCACGCCCATGCTGAACAGCATCGGCAACATGGCCTTTCCCCACCGCCGAGCGCCGGCCGACGGAGCAAATGGCGGCGGCCCTGATCCACGCGAACGCAAGCTCATCCAGGTCAAAGACGATTATTCAGCACCCTTCCGCATCGGTGAACCGTCCGAGGCAATGCTCAACCTGAAGTCCCGCAATTTCCATTGACCCACGGCGACCGCGGACCCTTGCACGCGATCTAGCGCGCCAGTGCCTCGTCCAGCCTCGACAAATGCTGCCGGTGCATCTCAAGCAGCTCTTCGAATTGCCGTTCCAGCTGCTCCGCGATCTCGGTTGGAGCCCCCATCTCGCGGAGATGAACGACGATCTCGTGCTGAGAACGTACGTGACGCTGGCCTTCGGCGACGTGCCGCCGCACCATCTCGAGCTCGCTCTCGCTACTCATCTCCGAACCATAACACAGTTCGCTTCGGTCCGACATTATTTGGCATGGCCAGGCGACACGACCCCGATGCGGCATGCCACCTGATGTTTGTTAGAGCGTTTGGGTTTATAGTTGAACAAACAGCCATCTCGTCTCCTTCTGGAACACAGATGCCGCACCCCTCGAACCGCTCAGCTCTCGATATTTTCGTGGAGAGACTGCTCTCTCACTCGAAACTCAGTGAGGAGGAGCGCGATGCGGTCGCGGCGTTGCCGGCTGTTTATCTGAATGTTGACGCGCATCGCGACTTCGTTCGCCTGGGCGAACTGGTCGATCACTCCTGCCTGGTCGAGCAGGGGCTCATCGGAAAGTTTGGCCAGACCGAAACTGGCGCTCGCCAGTTCGTATCGGTGCATGTTCCAGGAGAAATGGTCGATCTGCCCTCGCTGATGGTACCGCAGGCGAACGTGGCCCTGAACGCGCTCACGAAATCCGTAGTGCTTCGGATCCCGCATCGTGAGTTGCGGCAGGTCAGCGATCGATATCCGGGGGTTGCTGCTGCCTTTTGGCGCGATTGCGTGATCCAGGGCGCGATCGTCGCGCAGTGGCTGGTGAATGTCGGCCGCCGGGACGCCCGGGGACGAATGGCGCATCTGTTCTGTGAGATGGGAATGCGCAACGAGCTTTTGGGGCACTCAGCTGCCCTGCGCTACGAGCTTCCCATGACCCAGGAACAGCTTGGCGATGCGCTCGGCCTGACTGCAGTCCATGTGAACCGCACGCTCATGGGTCTTCGTGCTGACGGATTGGTTGCTCTCTCCCGCAACCGGGTGGAAATTCTGGACTGGGACGCGCTTGCCGACGCGGGCGAGTTCGACCCCGGTTATCTGCAATTGCACAATGGAGTCCGGTCCGACGGAGCCTAGCTTCCAGCCAGCCGCGTGATCGCTTCAAGAACACGGTGCATCTCGCTCGGCTTCTCGATCCGTTCGATCCTGGCGAGCTCAGGAGGAATCGAAGCAGCATCATATCCGGTCAGGAACAGGAACGGGACTTGCCGCCGCTGCAACTCCTCGGTGATCTCGAACGACGCCCCGTTTCCAAGATTGATGTCCACCACCGCGCAATCGGGTATTTGCCTCCTCAATTCCGAGAGGACAGCGCTGGAATCCTGGCACGGACCGATCACCCTGCCGCCAGCACCTTCGACTGCGTCCCTGATGTCCATCGCAAGGTAGAACTCATCCTCGACAACGAGGACGGTCGTGCCGCTCAGGTCAGGTGCTTCTGTCCTAATGATCATGGCCTTGAGGGTCTCGTTGAATTGTCCGTTTGCAATATGCTTGACCGTGGGGTCAGCGGGAACTCGAGCGTGCAAAGGGTTCCATTGGGGCGCATTTCGAGGGTGCCCGTGCCCCGTAATTCGTAGGCGACCCGCTGGGTGATCAGCTCGGTCCCAAATCCCTTGCGACGCGGCGCTCCAGCTTCCATCGGAACGCCATCCTCTGACCAGCGGAAGCGGAGCCAACGCTCGCCACCCGCATCATCAACGCTCCAGTTGATTTCGATCCCGGCCTCAGGTCGGGTGAGAGCGCCATATTTCAGCGAATTCGTCGTCAGTTCGTGGATTGCGAGGGTCAGCACCTCAGCCGCTTTCGCTGACAGCTCCACGTCGGGACCGGCAATTGTCACCTGGTCGGCGGGGCCGGCATGCGCTGCCAGTTCCTCGCGGATGAGGGCCTCCAGATCCACCCCTGCATCAACCCAGCGAGTGAGCAGCACCTGGGTTCGGGCAAGCGCTCCAAGGCGGCCTTCAAGGTGCTGAATGAACTCTTCCGCGCTCTGGCCTTCCTCGTGAGTCCTGCGGACCATCGAGCGGATCACGGCAAGGATGTTGCGCACCCGGTGCTGGAGCTCGCCGAGCAGGGTTTTCTGGAGCTTCTGGGACAGCACGGCGCCGGTGACGTCCATGAAGGTGACGACTGCGCCAGCAATGAAGTTGTCGACACTCCGATAAGGCCGCACCCGGACTGCGAAATGGCCTTCGTCCAACGCGGCGACTTCCCGCTCAACCGGAGTGAGGGACTTGAGTACGGCGCGCACGTCCTGTTCCAGCTCGGCATAGGTGACTCGGCTGGCGACGTGGGCAATCGGTCTGCCGACATCGGTATCGAGGAGGTGAAAGATTTCCGTCGCTGCCGGGGTGAAATTGCGGACGCGCAGGTCGTTGTCGAGGAATAGTGCTGCGATCTGAGTTGCTTCGAGGAGGTTCTTGAGATCGGAATTGGAGCGTGCGAGCTCGCCGACGCGGTGGGCAAGCTCGCCGTTGACGGTCTGCAATTCCTCGTTGACCGATTGCAGCTCTTCCTTGGAGGTCTCCAATTCCTCGTTCGCGGACTGCAGTTCCTCGTTGATGGACTGATATTCCTCGTTCGAGCTCTTCAACTCCTCATTCGTTGATTCCAGTTCCTCGATCGTGGCCTGCAGCCGCTCCTTGGTGAGGCGGAGCTCGGCCTCAAGCCGCTGGACATGCTCGTCGCTGACCATTCGCTCGCCCTCGGGCAGAGCGGCCTCGTCGATGACGCCCGCGTCCTGGAAGACAACGACGAGCGCCGCAACTTCGCTCGCACGGACGGACTCCACGATCACATTGACGCAATAGCCCTGGCCGTCGCGGGTGATGGGGAGCCGCGGCAGCTCGACCCTGACCCCCTCGGTCGCGGCTCGGTGAAGCGCCGACCTCAGGTCAAGCCTCAGGTCACGGTGCACGAGGTTGAGCAGGTTGAGTGTCGCCGCACCGGAGCTAGGCTCAAGGTAGCGGCCGGTGCGTCCGGAAAAATGCAGCACTTCATATTGCTCGTCCACAACGACGTAGGCGGGCGAGTAACGTTCGGCGATCGCCTCGGCGCGCCGGCCGACGGTTGCGGACAGGGAGCCACCCCCCGAAACCGGGGGCGGCGGAACTTCATGCGGATCGGTTGGCCGGACACGGGGCGACAGCGGGAAATCGGGCAGGATCCGCGTCGCCGTGTCGAGCCGGCGGAAAAGCCGGTTCTTGCGATCGACCGGAGCGAACAGCTTCTGGTGGCGGGTCACATTTTCTGACGAACCCAGGAACAACACCCCGCCTGGCCGCAGGGAAAAGTGGAAGATCGGGATGACTCGGTTCTGGAGGTCCGAGTTGAGGTAAATCAGCAGGTTCCGGCAGGACAGCAGGTCGATCCGCGAGAAGGGCGCATCCTTGACGATATTGTGCGGCGAGAAGATGCACATCTCGCGCAACTCCTTCGACACGCAGTAGGTCTCGCCTTCCTTGACGAACCAGCGGGCGAGCCGATCCGGACGGATATGCTCGGCAATCGAGTCGGAGTAGCGGCCAGCGCGGGCGATCGCGAGCGCGCGAGCATCCAGATCGGTCGCGAAAATCTGAACGTAGGGCGGATTCTCGATCCCGGCGATATGCTCGCGCAGCAGGATCGCAATCGAATAGGCTTCCTCACCGGTCGCGCATCCCAGCACCCAGACGCGCAGCGGGTCGTCCGCCCGCTTGCCGTCGAACAGACGCGGTAGTTCCTTCTCGAGAGCATCGAACTCTTGCGGATCGCGAAAGAACTGGGTGACCCCGATCAGCAGGTCCTGGAAGAGATGCTGAACCTCTTCACGATCCCCGCGCAGCCGAGCGACATAATCTTCGATATCCCCGATCTGGAGGACCTGCATCCGCCGCTGGATGCGGCGAAAAAAGGTATTGCGCTTATAGCCGTGGAAGTCGTGGCTAGTGACGTTCCTTAGGATGGTCGCAATCTGACCGATGTGCGCGGCATGCTGCTCCGGCAGTTCGTCGGGACCGGCCTGGTCGAGCAGGCCGACGTTGGCCACGTAAAGCGCAATCTGTTGCGCGATTTCGTCGACGGGAAGGAGGAGGTCGACGATGCCCGCCGGGCCGGTGGCCCCCTGGCCGGTGGTCGCTTCGTCGCCCTGGGCCACCTCGGCGATGGACAGGCCCCCGAACTTCTTTGTTGCTGTCACTCCTGCCGTGCCGTCGCTGCCGAGGCCGGAAAGCAGCACCGCCACCGCTCGGTCGTGCGCCTGCTCAGCGAGCGAAATCAGCATCGTATCAACGGTTCCCCGCTGGCCGGGTGGCTCTTCAGCGGGCCGTGAGAGAACGGTTCCCTGGTCGAGCGTCACCACGTCATTTGGACCGGCCACATAGATGTGATCCGGCTCAAGCTTTTCGCCGTCCTCCGCCACTTTGACCGGGAGCGGGCTTTGGCGCGAGAGCACCTCGACCACTTTGGCGACGCTCAATCCCTCTTGCTGGCGGACGGCAACGACGTAGGCCGCGCGAAGATCAGCTCCGAGACTTGCGAACAGCTCTTCCAACGACCGTAGGGATTCGGAGCAAACGCCGACGCCAACGATCGCGAGCGGCTCGCCTCCCTGCTCTCTGCGGCGACCTCGCTTGGGCTTGTCCTGCTTCTCTTCCAGATCTGCCATATCACTGTCCGACTTCGCTCTTTTACACTCTAGCTTCCAGCAGCTTCGGACAGAAGCACGTTCGTCAGATTTCCTGTTCGCGCGGGGCTCTTCCCATCCGGATTGTCAGCACCGCAGCTTCCCGCAAGGTCGTGGCGTACCGACGATACTCCTTGCCCCGCGCCTCATAGAGTTCCGCGACGGCGCTCCGTCCGGTCTCACGGGCGTCCCTGGCCATCCGCTCCACCAGAGTCACTCGCTCCTCCATCACCCGCATTGCGACGCGTACGGCTTCGTCCACCTCCTCAATCCGCGAGGCAAGCACATCCGCAGTGTAGGAGTGGCCGATCTGACAGCGGTAGCGGAGCGGCCGCTGCTGGCGAACTTCGGAGAGAACGCCGTTGCAATCCGGGCAGGAAAGGGGACTCGGGTCGGCGATCCGGCGCAGCAAGTCGCTGCCGAGCCGAGCTCCCGCAGCGATCTCGACCTCAAGTGCCAGGCTTTCCGGTGGATTTACAGCTGGCCCGGCGTCGGAGTTCGCAAGGTCCGTGAGGACGCGCGCAAGATCGACGGAGCTGGCGACATGATCGACCTCGGCTGCCTCCAATGCGGCCAGTGGCATCTGATCGGCTTCGGCATCGATCGGATGCTGAACGACCGCTGTGCCTCCGGCCAACTTGATCGCGTGGAGCCCTGCTGCCCCGTCGTTGAGCATGCCGGTCAGCACGACTCCCACTGCGCGCGGACCGTAGGAGAGAGCGGCGGAGCGGAACAGCGGATCGATGGATGGGCGAACCAGGTTCTCGCGTGGACCATCTCCGAGCCGGATGGTCCCGTCGGTCAACAGCAGGTGCCGGTCCGGTACCGCGACATAGATGCGACCGGACTCGATGGGCTGACCATCAATCGCTTGCCCCACTGGCAGCGCACTGGCGCTCGCCAGGGCGTCGGCCAGATAGCCGGGCGAATGGGTTGGCAGATGGGTGCTGATGAAAATGCTGGCCCGAAGATCGCTCGGCAGCTCGCCGACGATGCGCTTGAGGACTGGTCCACTTCCAGCGGAGCCGCCGATCGCGATGATGTCCTTCTTGGCCATGGGCGCTCCTTCGAGGACAGCTGCCCCTTAAGGCAACAAGAGGGACTTGCTATTGTTCCGTCGGCGGCACGCGGCGTTCGGGATAGACCGGCTTTCTGAGGAGTTCCAATGAGGTGAGGATGGCCTTTTCAGTCTCCTCCCGCATCCTTCGGGTGAGTTCAATCGACCGCGCGGACTTGGTGATCGCCGCGATGCTCTGACGCATTCTCATGCGGGAAAGATCACCAACTCGGGTGCGCGCGCCACAACTTATGTAAGCCATCGCGTGTGCGGCGGCCGGCCGCGCGATGCGTGAGACGCTGCACCGGACGTTCCACTACTCGCAGGCAACAGTAAGGTGGAGTGTTGAGCGCGAGCAGGAGGGCGCAGGTTCACTAAGAAGCTGTGACGTTCTTCGTGGCTTCAAGATCGGCGTCGTTCGCTTCGATCCACTTTTCCATTTGCTCCATGAGTTCCGGCCATTCGGTGTCGTACTCATGATGAAACGTCCCCATGCAAAGCAGCATCGCATCTAAATGGCGTTTTCCGTGAAGCTCCATCCACCTGTTTGAGAAGGTCGTTTCATGCTCCCCATAGTTGGTGGTTGAATAGCCGCCCATGAGACCCTCATAGTTGGGATGGGCGCTTTCCGAGAGATCGGCGTAAAGCTTCTCCAAGCCTGGGTAGCGCTTATCGCACTTGGTCAACACGGTAACTATGTTGATGGCTTTGGGCGCCGCTGCATTGTTACGAGATCCCAGCAGGAGCAGGGCGGTCTTCTCGCCGAAGACGTGAAAGTTGAGATTTCCGTCCAGAACCTGTCGCATCAGTAGATTAAGATAAATGAGCGTGGCGAGGGTCTCAAACCCGCTCCTTAGTAATATGCGAGCGCCTAGCCCATGCCCTTGCTGATGCAGCGCGTAGGATTGCACCATGAGGTCGTGTTCTCGCCAGAATGCCAGTTCGCGGAGCATCCAAGTCCGAAAGGCGGATTTCCACTTATACACGATAGGATTTCGAGTGAGCAGCCCTCCGACTG
>CAMLKX010000022.1 GCA_946480515.1 uncultured Sphingomonadaceae bacterium
TTGCGAGCAGCATGAGCGCACGCCGCGCAGTCCACGCCAGCCAGCCTTCCTCGCGCGGTGCCAGGAAGTCGCGCACCGGCCTTGCGCCGTGCAGCGCAACGATCGCGATGACGGCGGCGAAAACAGGGCGCCGGACCGAGATGTCCGACAGGATCATCGCGGTGGCGCCCGTCCCGGAGCGCTTCCAGCGCGCGCGTCACCTTTCAGCCGGACCTTCATCCCGTCGCTGAGCTTGACGACGCCTTCGGTCACGACCGGATCGCCGACGGCAAGGCCGCTGCTGATCTCCATCAGCCCGTCGCCGCGCATCCCCGTGCGGACCTGGGTGCGCTTGGCGACGCCCTGCTTGTCCACGACGAAGACGAACCGGTCCTGACCTTCTCCCAGCACGGCCAGCTCCGGAACGGCAAGGCCGATGCGGGGGGAGGTCAGGATCGTCACATTGAGCAGCATCCCGGGCCGGATCAAATTATTGGGGTTGGGAAGCCTCGCGCGGACAGTGACCGCTCTGCTGTTCGGGTCGACCACAGTATCGATGGTCGAGATCGCGCCGCGAAAAGGCATGTTCGGATAAGCCGCCGAGCGGGCATCGATCGCCAGGCCAGGCCGCAGCGCGGGAAGGGCGGTCTCCGGCACTGGAAAGTCGAGCTTGATGACCGAGATATCGCTGATCGTGGTGATCGGCGTTCCTGCATTCACCACCGCCCCGGCGGAGATGTTGCGCAGCGAGGCGTAGCCGGAAAACGGCGCCCGGATGACCCGTTCACCGATGTCCGCCCTCACCTCGGATGCCTGTGCTCGCGCGGCGGTGGCTGCCGCGGACTGAACGTCCAGCTGAGACTGCGTCGCGAAGCCGCGTTTGCGCAGCGCCTCAATCCGGGCCAACTGACGATTCGCTTCCTGTTGCCGGGCCATGGCTTCGCGCAGCTGTGCCGATTCCTGCCCCTGAGCGAGTACCGCCAGTACCTGCCCACGACGAACGAACTCACCATCGTCGAAGCCGAGGCGCAGGATCCGCTCGGTGACGTTCGCGGACACAGTAACCTGTTCGTTGGCGCGCGCTGTCCCGACCGCCTCGATCCGGTTGGCGAACGGATAAGTGCCGACCGGCGCGATTTCAACCAGCGGCGGCGGCCGCTTTCTGCCCTGGTCGTTGCTGCCGTTGGCGCTGCCACAGGACGCAAGCAGCGCTGCGCAAACAGCGACTCCGATCCATCGTTGAGTCGTTAGCGGACGCGGGCTGATCATGGGATTGAGTGAGCGCTTACCTCGGCGGAGGTGGAGGTGACAACGGCAATAGCAGTCGCCCAGGGCGCGTTGACGGGGGCTGAACCGCTCAAGACAACATACTTCGGGCGGCTTCAACGATCTGGTCTTCAGCGGCGGCCTCCCGTGGGGCGGGCACCTGAAGCCCGGCTTGGACTGCCGGTCGCGCTTCGATCTGGTCATGCCAGCGGCGCAGATTGGGGTAGTCGGCGAGGCTCAGTCCTGACCATTCATGGCCGTGAATCCAGGGCCAGCAGCTGATGTCGGCGATGCTGTAATCAGGCCCTGCGACGAACTCTCCTTGCGCGAGTTGCTGATCGAGAACTCCGAACAGCCGGTAGCTCTCCCGTTCGTAGCGGTCGATTGCCGCAGGAAGATGCTCAGGGAAGTAGCGGCGGAATACGTTGAGCTGACCCATCATCGGGCCCAAGCCGGCGTTCTGCCAGAATAGCCATTGGATTGCCCTGCTCCGCGCCTGACTTTGAATGGGCAGCAGCTTACCGGTCTTCTCGGCCAGATATTGCAGGATGGCGCCGGATTCGAAAACTGCGAACCCGTCATCCATGATCGCGGGGATTCGCCCGTTCGGATTGATGGCGAGGAACTCGGGCTGTTTCTGCTCAAGTGAAGGAAGGTCGATCGCACGCACCTGATAGTCGAGCCCGCACTCCTCGAGCATGATCGAAACTTTGAAGCCGTTCGGAGTGCTTGCGGTGTAAAGCTCGATCACGGCGCTCTCCTTCTCGAATGAGCGCCCGTTACCACCCCTTCAGGCTAAAGTGCACGTCTCTTTGGCTGCGCAGCAATTGCTGGTGCGGCCGATAGCTCCTCGGTGAGCCCCTCTGCGGTTAGCTCCGGCATTGATTCGACTGCGACGGTTCGGCTGGCGCCGTGGAGCTGTGCGATGATTTTGGCAGCCTGGTCGCGAAGATTAGGGTCCGGGCTGGTCATGAGCTTGCCCACATGGAGCATGGTCAAGGTCCGGTGAGCTTCCGCGGCACAGCGATTGTCGGTCGACAAGCTCAACGCGAGTTCCGCATTCGCCCGGCGGGCGTGGTAGGTGGGGTCCCGGTCCATATCGCTTGATCCAATCCGAGTTTACTCCTCCTTATAACACGCAAATTTTACAACCGGCATTCACTTGTATTAACTCCCCGAAACGGTCCTGAGGCAACCTGAGCTGACGGGTTCGCGTTTTCGAGTCATGCGCCACGCTCATCCGGTCACTGCCTGGGATCGCCTCAAGTCGATCAGTGCGGTCGTCGCCATTCATGCTGCCTTGGCGTTCGCCTTCCTCAACATGTCGGGGAAGATGCCCGAGCGCCTGACCGAGCAGTCGGTGCTGGATATCTTCAACGTCCCGGAGGAGCGACCTCCGGAACCGATTGTGGAGCTTCAGGAGGAGCAATCCCAACCCAAGGAAGAGGAAGGTGCGGCCTCTCCAGAGAACATCCGGAGCGAGGCGTCGCCAGTGGTCGCGCCCAAGCCGGAGATCAAGCTTCCGACGCCGCCGCCGGTGATTGCCGCACCGAAGCCGGCGGAAGGACCTGACCCCTCCCAAGGCGCTTCCGATCGTCCGGGACCAGGAACGGGCGCAGGCGGAATCGGCACGGGAACCGGCAGCGGTGGGTCGGGCAGCGGCACCGGCGGGGGCGGTGGCGGCGGAATGGCGAGCCGGCCCGCGTTGCTCCGGGGGATCACCAACCGTGATTACCCCGCGGCCCTCCAGCGCGGCTGGCCGCGCGGCGGTGCGATCTTCCTGAGGCTGAGGATCGAGCCCAACGGCCGTCCCAGCCGCTGTGACGTGATGCGCTCGTTCGGCAACCCGATGGCCGATCAGTGGACCTGTTCATTGATCATGGAACGCGGTGTCTTCCGCCCCGCAACCGACGATAATGGCCGGCCGGTTTCAGCTTGGTTCGGCTATATCCAGCGCGACACCGGGCGGTTCGACGGCTGATCACACGTCTTCGAGCCGCTTCCCTTTCGTCTCACGCACCAACACCAGCGCCACAAGCAGCGACACGGCCGTGAAGAATGCCGGATACCACAGGCTGGCGTAGAGATTGCCGGTAATCGCCACCAACGCGAAACTGGTCACCGGCAGGAACCCGCCAACCCAGCCGGTGCCCACATGGTAGGGCAGGGACATGGCGGTGTAGCGGATGCGGGTCGGGAACATCTCGACCAGCCAGGCCGAGGCCGGCGGCGAGCTGGCGGCGCCCGGCGGCCGTGCGGTCGAGCACCTCGCGAAGGTAGTCCGTGTCCGCGAGCGCGGCCAATGCCGCCGCCTGCGGTCCGTAGAGTGCGGTCGCGGCAATCACGAAAACAGTCAGCCAGCCGAACAGCACCGGCAAATCCATCCGTTCGGGGTCCGCCACGGCGGGGTAGCCCTCGGCCATCAGTGCCGCCTTGAGCTGTTTGCCGGTCGCCGCCTTAAGCTCTTTCAATTGCGGTGGCGTGAGGCCGCTGCCGTCGCTAACCGCCAGGCGCTGGTCGCCCACGGCGATGATCGTGCTGCCAGTGCTGGAGGGCTGGCTTGCGTAGGAAATGCCGGTGGAGGCGAGCAGGCTCCGCGCGATATCGCAGGCCGTCGTGAATTGGCGGGTTCCAACCGGGTCGAACTGGACCGAGCAGGTCGCCGGGTCGGTCATGACGATCACTGGCGTGCGCCGTTGCGCCTCGGCCAGGGCAGGGTTCGCTGCTTCGGCAATCGCGTGCGCTCCGGGAAGATAGGCGATGAGGGCGAGCGCCATTCCGCCGACCATGACGGGCTTGCGGCCGACGCGATCCGACAGCCACCCAAAGATCACATAAAGAGGAGCGCTGACCACCGTCATCGCCAGGACCAGGGCGTTCACCGTCGCCTCCGGCACGCCAAGCGATCGGCCGAGGAAGACCTGAAGGTAGAAGAAAGTGAAGTACCAGACCGCCCCCTGCGCGCACATGATCCCCAGGAAGGCGATCAGCACGCGCTTGAGATTCTTCCACTCGCCGAAGGACTCGCGCAGCGGCGCGGGGCTGATTTCGCCCGTTTCCTTCAGCTCGGCGAACTTAGGGCTTTCGGTCAACTTGAAGCGCAGCCAGATCGATATGGCGAGCAGCAGCAGCGACGCCAGGAACGGAATGCGCCAGCCCCACGCCAGGAAGTTCGCCTCGCCGACGCTGGTGCGCGTCGTCAGAATGACAAGCAGGGCGGCAATCAGTCCCAACGACGCCGAAATCTGGATCCAGCCGGTGGCTGCGCCTCGGCGATCGTCGGGGGCATGCTCGGCCACGAAAATCGCCGCTCCGCCATATTCACCGCCCAACGCGATTCCCTGCAGGATCCTCAGCAGGATCAGCAGCATGGGGGACAGCAGCCCCGCGGTTTCATAGGTTGGGAGCACGCCGATCAGAAAGGTCGCACCGCCCATCAGGCTCACGGTGGCGAGGAAGGCGCCCTTGCGGCCGAGGCGGTCGCCGATCACTCCGAAGATCAGGGCGCCAAGCGGGCGGAACGCGAAGCCCGCCGCGAACAGGCCAAGAGCCGCGATCAGCCCCGCCGTCGGGTTCAACCCGGCGAAGAAGACTTGTTGAATGGTGGTGGCCAGCGACCCGAAGATGAAGAAGTCATACCATTCGAACGCGGTCCCTGCTGACGACGCGGCGATCAGACGCGCCCGCGAAAGCTGTTGCTGCTCAGCCATTTGTCTAGCCCCCTATCCCCAGCCGCAGCGATAGCGGCTGGCTGGTTCCATGCAAGCTTGAGCGGCTCGCCCATTGCGGTCGGAAAGAACCAGGCCATAGTGCGACCATGACGGATGTAGATGCCACGCCGGTACCGGAGCGGGGTTTCGACCCCTACGCCAGCCCTTGCATCCGCAACTGTACGCTCGACCCGAGCGACATCTGTGTTGGCTGTGGAAGGACTCTGGACGAGATCCTCGAATGGTCTCAGGCTAGCCCTCCGCGCAAGCGCACGATCCGCAGCGCCGCTGAACACCGTCTCAGCGAGCGGGCGGCCTCCTACAGATCGCTGCAGGGGGAAGCATGAGCCGCCGGGACCTGTCCATCCTCACTCCGGACGGGAATGCGCGCGCCTTCCTGTTCACCCCGAGCGAAGGTGTCGGGCCGTGGCCTGCCGTGCTGTTCTTCATGGATGGCTTGGCGATCCGGCCCACTCTATTCGACATGGCGCAAAGGCTCGCGGATGCGGGTTATTCTGTCCTGCTGCCCGACATGTTCTGGCGGCTCGGACCTTATGAGCCGCTGGTCCCTGCAGAGGTAGTCGCCGATCCTCAGGTGATGAAGCAGACGTTCGAGCGGCTGTTTGCCTCAACCGACCCGGTTAAGTCGATGATCGACACGGCGGCGTTCCTCGAGTGGCTGGACTCCGAACCCTCAGCAGACACGAGCCGGGTTGGAGGGACCGGCTATTGCATGGGCGGAGGCATGGCCCTGCGCGCGGCGGCGACTTTTCCCGACAGGATTGCCGCGGCAGCAGCCTTTCACCCCGGCGGTCTCGTCACCGATGCCCCCGACAGTATTCACCGGCTGGTTCCGCAAATTCGAGCGAAGGTGCTGGTCGCGGGCGCTGACCAAGACCCTCACTTCGAGGAGAGCGACTGCGCCGCACTGGACCGGGCGCTGCGCGAGGGGGGTGTCGAAGGTCAGGTGACCATCTATCGCGGCGCTCTCCACGGCTTCGCGCCTCCCGATTGTCCAACTTACGATCAGGCCGCGTCCGAGCGGCACTGGAGCGAGTTGCTTGCCCTATTCGCGGAAACGCTCGGATGATGCGTCTGCCGACCTCGGTCGATCCGGAGAGCGACGGATACCGCGCCAACGCAGACCATAATCGAGCGCTGGTTCAGAAGCTGCGCGCCGATGTCGCCGAAGCGGCACGAGGCGGGCCGGAGGAGCACCGTGAACGGCACGTCGCGCGCGGCAAATTGCTCCCGCGCGACCGCGTCGAGCGGCTGCTCGATCCAGGTTCGCCCTTCCTCGAAATCGGTCAGCTCGCGGCGTGCGACATGTACGATGGCGAGGTTCCGGGTGCGGGCATCATCTGCGGCATCGGCCGCGTGTCCGGGCGGCAGGTGATGATCGTCTGCAACGATGCGACGGTTAAGGGCGGCACCTACTATCCCGTCACCGTCAAGAAACATCTTCGCGCGCAGGAGATTGCCGAGCAGAACCGGCTGCCCTGCATCTATCTGGTCGACAGCGGTGGCGCGAACCTGCCGCACCAGGCCGAGGTGTTCCCGGACCGCGACCATTTCGGCCGCATCTTCTTCAACCAGGCACAGATGAGCGCCAAAGGCATTGCCCAGATTGCCTGCGTCATGGGCAGCTGCACCGCGGGCGGAGCCTATGTCCCGGCGATGAGCGACGAGAGCATCATCGTTCGTAACCAGGGCACGATCTTCCTTGGCGGTCCGCCGCTGGTAAAGGCGGCCACGGGCGAGGAGATCAGCGCCGAGGATCTCGGCGGCGGCGACCTTCATGCACGCAAGTCGGGGGTCGTGGACCATCTCGCCGAAAATGACGAGCATGCGCTGACCATCGTCCGCGACATCGTCTCGACGCTGCAGCCGGAGAGCGGGGCAGGGCTGGAGCTTAAGGAGCCGCGTCCCCCACTCTTTGAGGCCGAGGAACTGTACGGGATCATCTCCCAAGACGTGCGCGCACACTATGACGTGCACGAGGTGCTCGCCCGCATCGTCGATGGCTCGGAGTTCCACGAGTTCAAGCCACTCTACGGCTCCACGCTGGTGTGCGGCTTCGCCCACATCTGGGGCATGCCGGTCGCGATCCTCGCCAACAACGGCATATTGTTCAGCGAAAGCGCGCTCAAGGGTGCGCAT
Source organism: uncultured Sphingomonadaceae bacterium (assembly GCA_946480515.1). Next base: position 7,116 of record CAMLKX010000022.1, read on the forward strand.
TTCATCGAGCTTGCTTGCCAGCGCCGAACGCCTTTGCTGTTCCTGCAGAACATCGCCGGCTTCATGGTCGGCGGAAAATATGAGGCGGAGGGCATCGCCAAGCATGGCGCCAAGCTCGTCACGGCCGTCGCGACGGCGCAAGTGCCGAAGATCACCGTGCTGATCGGCGGCAGCTTCGGTGCGGGCAATTATGGCATGGCGGGGCGTGCCTATTCGCCGCGTTTCCTGTTCACCTGGCCCAACAGCCGCATCAGTGTCATGGGCGGCGAGCAGGCGGCGTCGGTCCTCGCTACCGTCCACCGCGACGCGGACAGTTGGACTGCGGACGAAGCCGAAGCCTTCAAGCAGCCGATCCGTCAGAAATATGAGGACGAGGGCAATCCGTGGCACGCCACCGCGCGGCTGTGGGACGACGGCATCATCGATCCAGCGCAGACGCGGGATGTGCTCGGCCTCGCGTTTGCGGCGACCCTCAATGCTCCCATTCCCGAGCGTCCGCAGTTCGGCCTGTTCAGGATGTGATGGTGAGGAAGGCCGCCTCCTCAGTCCTCCCCGAGAAAAGCTCGGGGAAGATTTCGTGAGTTCGCCGATGATTTCGTCCCTCCTCATCGCCAATCGCGGCGAGATTGCGTGCCGGGTGATCCGCACTGCCCGGTCGATGGGGATCAGGACGGTCGCGGTTTATTCGGATGCCGACGCCAAGGCGCTGCATGTCCGGATGGCGGACGAGGCGGTGCATATCGGCGCTTCCTCGGCGAGTGAATCCTACCTGCGCGGCGACAGGATCATTGAAGCGGCGAAGGCGAGCGGAGCGGAGGCGGTCCATCCCGGCTACGGCTTCCTCAGCGAGAATGCCGACTTCGCGCAGGCGGTGATCGACGCCGGGCTGGTCTGGGTCGGACCCAAGCCGGACAGCATCCGTGCGATGGGCCTCAAGGATGCGGCGAAGAAGCTGATGATTGAGGCGAGGGTGCCGGTGACTCCCGGCTATCTCGGTGAGGACCAGACCCCGGAACGCCTCAAGCAGGAGGCCCACACGATCGGCTATCCGGTGCTGATCAAGGCGGTTGCGGGCGGCGGCGGCAAGGGCATGCGCCGCGTCGACGAACCCGGCCAATTCGAAGCCGCGCTCGAAAGCGCCAAGCGCGAGGCGGCGAGCAGTTTCGGCAATGATCGCGTGCTGATCGAGAAGTACATCCTCTCGCCACGCCACATCGAGGTGCAGATATTCGGCGACAGCCACGGCAATGTCGTCCACCTGTTCGAGCGCGACTGTTCGCTCCAGCGCCGCCATCAGAAGGTGATCGAGGAGGCCCCCGCTCCGGGTATGGACGAGGCGACGCGCGCGGCGATCTGCTCGGCCGCGGTGGGCGCAGCGAAGGCGGTGAACTATGAGAACGCGGGCACGGTCGAGTTCATCGCCGATGCCAGCGAGGGCCTCCGCGCCGACCGCATCTGGTTCATGGAAATGAACACGCGGCTGCAGGTCGAGCATCCCGTGACGGAGGAGATTACCGGGCAGGACCTGGTCGAATGGCAGCTGCGCGTTGCTTCCGGAGAGCCGCTGCCGAAGCGGCAGGAGGAGCTATCGATCAACGGCCATGCGATCGAAGCGCGGCTCTATGCGGAAGACCCGGCGAAGGGGTTCCTGCCGAGTGTTGGAAGGCTTGACTATCTCTACCTTCCACAACCACCTCATTATCCGAATGTCCGCACCGAAACCGGATTTGAGGAAGACGATCAGATCTCGCCGTTCTACGATCCGATGATTGCAAAATTGATCGTTCATGCCGACGATCGAACGACAGCGCTCGATGCTCTGGCGGGCGCCTGTGATGGCGTAGCCTGTCATCCAGTCAGGACGAACGCCTGGTTTCTTGCCCGTCTTTGCGATGAGCCTTTATTCCGGGCCGGGTCGGTCACCACGGCCTATATTGGCGATCATCTGGCCGAGCTGACACAATCACCCAAGCCAAGTGATGAACTCCTCCAGGAGGTTGCCCAACATTTCATTTCGGCACGTTGGACGGACGATCTTGAATATCATCATAGAACTCGGCGCTTTGATCGCGGACTGTCCGGCTTTCGGCTCAACCAGTCCCCTTCTTTCAAGGTGACGGTGCAATCGGAAGGAAAAGCTGTTCCAATCGATTTCGACATCGCACTTTATGATGGGGGCACGAATTGGGAGCCGAGTGCGGGTTCGATCAAGGACGCCGACGAAATTACAATCTTTGAGAATGGAGCCTACTTCGAGTTCGCGCTCGCTACCCGTGGTAGTGCCAGCAGTCATTCCGTCTCGCACGGGGAGATTTCTGCACCAATGCCCGGCAGGGTGACTGCAGTCTACATTTCCCAAGACGAAACAGTTGTTGCGGGGCAACATTTGTTGACGCTTGAGGCCATGAAAATGGAGCATGCATTGATGGCGCCGTTCGACGGGACCGTCATCGCGCTCAACGTTGCGCCCGGCCAGCAGGTGCAGGCCGAAACCGTGCTGGCGCGCGTGAAGCCGAAGGAGGATTGATGGCTGGCAAGTGGTTCGACGAGTGGGCGATCGGCGATCGCATCGCCCATGAGTTGCGCCGAACGGTGACCGAAACCGACAATCTTCTGTTCACTGTGCTGACCCACAATCCGCAGCCGCTGCATCTCGATGCCGAGGCCGCCAGAGCGAGTGAGTTCGGCCAAATTCTCGTCAACGGCACCTTCACTTTTTCGTTGATGATCGGCCTCACGGTGGGCGACACGACGGCCGGTATGCTGATCGGGAATCTTGGTTATGACGAAGTGCGGATGCCCGCGCCGGTGTTCATCGGCGACACGTTGCGCGCCGAGAGCGAAGTGACGGCAGTGCGGGACAGCCGCTCGCGCTCCGATGCAGGGATCGTGACCTGGCGGCATCGCCTTCTCAACCAGCGCGACGAGACTGTGTGCGAGTGCCTGCGCTCCGCTCTGCTCAAGCGGCGGGTCGCATGAGGCTGCGGTCGCTGCTGTTCGTTCCGGGCGACCGTCCGGAACGCTTTCCCAAGGGGGTCGCGAGCGGGGCCGACGCGCTGATCCTCGATCTTGAGGATTCCGTCGCGCGCTCGCGGAAGGACTTCGCCCGAAACGCCGTCGCGGAGTGGCTCGGGGAGGAGCGCGAATGCCTGGTGTTCGTCCGGATTAATCCCCTGCAGACTGGTCTTGCTGAGGCTGATCTGGATGCGGTGCTTGGCGGGCATCCCGATGGGCTGGTGCTGCCCAAGGCGGAAGGCGCCGCGTCCGTGCGGCGCCTGTTGGAACTGACGGGCGGTAAAGCTCCGCCGATCCTCCCGATAGCCACTGAAACTCCGGCAGCCGTTTTCGAACTGGGAAGCTTCGCCTCTGTAGCCGGCCAACTGGCGGGCCTGACCTGGGGCGCGGAGGATTTGCCGGCGGCAGTCGGCGCGCTGACGGCCCGCGAGCCGGACGGCCGCTTCACGCCCCCTTATGAACTCGCGCGGTCGCTGACCCTGTTTGCCGCGCACGCCGCCGGAGTGCCGGCAATCGACACCGTCTTCCCGCGCATCGAGGCCCTGGATCAGCTTGGCGATTATGTTCAGCGGGCGCGGCGCGATGGGTTTACCGGCATGTTGGCGATCCACCCCAAGCAGGTCGGGGTCATGAACCGCGGGTTCACGCCAAGTCCGGAGGAGGTCGCCAGAGCGCGGGAGCTGATTGCCGCCTTCGCCGGACAACCCGGTGCCGGAGTACTCGAGATTGGGGGTCAGATGGTTGACCGGCCGCATCTGCTGCAAGCGGAGCGGATCATTGCTCTCGCTGGAGATGCGACCGGCTAGTTCGCCCGTCCCGCTACGAGTGCTTCCACGACGGTCGGATCGGCAAGCGTCGAGGTATCGCCGAAGCCGTCGGTGGACCCCTCGGCGACCTTGCGCAGAATCCGGCGCATGATCTTGCCCGAACGAGTCTTCGGCAGGGCCGGGGTGAACTGAATCCGCTCCGGCGACGCGAGCGCGCCGATCTGACGGCGCACTTCATTCTTCAGGTCGCCTTGAAGTTCGGGATTGCCCTCTTCGCCGGCATTGAGCGTGACGAATGCGTAGATCGCCTGGCCCTTGATATCGTGCGGGAAGCCGACCACCGCCGCCTCCGCGACCTTCGCGTGAGCGACCAGCGCGCTTTCAACCTCGGCAGTGCCGATGCGATGGCCAGAGACGTTGATCACGTCATCGACCCGGCCGGTGATCCAGTAATAGCCGTCCTCGTCACGGCGGCAGCCGTCACCGGTGAAATACAGACCTTTGTAGGTGCTGAAATAGGTCTCGAAGAAGCGGCGGTGGTCGCCCCAGACGGTCCGCATCTGGCCGGGCCAGGAGGATGACAGGCACAAATTACCGCTGGTGGCACCGTGCAGTTCTTTCCCCTCCGCATCAACCAGCAGTGGCTGGACACCAGGCAGCGGCCGGGTTGCGGAGCCGGGCTTCATGTCCGTCGCTCCGGGGATCGGAGAAATCAGGATCCCTCCCGTCTCGGTTTGCCACCAGGTGTCGATCACCGGCGAGCGGCCGTCTCCGACCACCCGCCAATACCATTCCCAAGCTTCCGGATTGATCGGTTCGCCGACCGTTCCAAGTAGCCGGATCGAAGCGCGGGAGTGCTTTTTGACCCACTGATCACCCTCTCGCATCAGCGCTCGGATGGCCGTTGGCGCGGTGTAGAAGATCGTCACGCCGAGCCGATCGCAAGTTTCCCAGAAGCGGCCGAAATCGGGATAGTTGGGAACGCCGTCGAACATGACGCTCGTCGCCCCATTGGCGAGCGGTCCATAGACGACATAGCTGTGACCGGTGATCCAGCCGATGTCGGCGGTGCACCAGAAGATATCGTCGTCCTTGGGATCGAAGGCCCAGTCGAAGGTGGTGGTGGCCCAGGTCAGATATCCGCCGGTGGTGTGCACAACGCCTTTCGGCTTCCCGGTCGAACCGGAAGTGTAGAGAATGAACAGAGGGTCTTCGGCGTTCATCCGCTCCGGCTCGCACTCGGTCGAAAGGTCCTCGCGGACGGCGGAATAGCTGATGTCCCGCCCTTCCTTCATCGACACGTCCGCACCGGTGCGAGTGACAATGATGACCGTCGGCACGTCGCGCTGCGCCAGAGCGGAGTCGACGTTGGCCTTGAGCGGAATGATCTTGCCCCCGCGAACGCCTTCATCGGCGGTGATCACGGCGCAGGCATCGCAGTCGGCGATCCGGCCCGCGAGGCTTTCCGGCGAGAAGCCGCCAAACACGACCGAGTGGATCGCGCCGATGCGCGTGCACGCCAGCATTGCCGCGGCCGCTTCGGGGATCATCGGCATGTAGATCATCACGCGGTCGCCGCGGCGAATGCCGCGGTGCTTCAGCAGGTTCGCGAACCGGCAGGTTTCCTCATGCAATTGCCGGTAGGTAAGCGAGCGGCCCGTGCCGGGTTCATCGGCCTCGAAGATCAGCGCCGTCCTGTCGCCGCGTTCGGCCAGGTGGCGGTCAAGGCAATTGACCGAGACGTTCAACTCGCCATCCGCATACCAGCGGATTCCGAAGTCCGCCTCATTGAACGACCAGTCCCCGGCTTGCGTCGGCTCACGGAACCAGTCGAGCCTCGCGGCCTGATCGAGCCAAAACCGATTAGGGTCAGCAGCAAAGGCGGCGTGGAGCGCTTCAAGTTCCTTGCGCCCGATGCGGGCGCGCTCGGCAAAATCGGCGGGAACGGGATGGATGGGCTCTGACATCGCGCCTCTATTCGTTACGACGACAGGAGACGCAACGGATTTTCGATCAATGCCTTCATTGCCGCCAGGTAGTTGGCGGCATCCCAGCCATCCACCACGCGATGGTCGCAGGACAGAGACAGGTTCATGCGCTTGCGGACCACGATCTCTCCGTCGGCGATCACCGGCTTTTCCTCGATCTTGTTGACGGCAATGATCGCCACCTCCGGAGCGTTGATCACCGGGGTTGAGGCGATTCCGCCCAGTGGACCGAGGCTTGAGATGGTCATGGTGGACCCGCTGAGATCCTCCCGCGACGCCTTGCCCGACCGAGCTGCCTCGGACAGTCGGGCGATCTCGTTCGCCAGCTCGGTCAGCGTGAGGGAGCCGGCGTCGCCAATGACCGGGACCATCAGTCCCGCATCGGTCTGGGTCGCCACTCCGGCGTGCATCGCGCCATGGCGGGTGATGGTCTGGTTTTCATCGTCATAGGTCGCGTTCAACATCGGCCATTGCTCTGCCGCGCGTGCCATTGCGGTAATCAGAAAGGGCAGGAGGGTGAGCTTGGGATCGCTCTCCGCCCGATCGCGATTGAGCATCGCCCGGGTTTCCTCGAGCGCGGTGACGTCGAATTCCTCGACAAGGGTGAAGTGCGGAATTCGTCGCTTCGATTCTGCCATTCGTTCAGCGATCCGGCGGCGCAGACCGGTGACCTTGATCGTCTCATCGCCATGCCCCTTCTCGGCGCGATGATTGATGCCGCCGCCATGGTACAAGAGATAGGCATCGAGATCGGAGTGGCGAATCCTCTCACCCGCGGCCTTTACCTGGCCGAGGTCGATCCCGAGTTCCCGGGCGCGCTTTCGGACCGCGGGAGAAGCTAGCGGTTTCTTCTCAGACCCGTTCGTGTCGAACGCAGTCGAGACGCGTTCTTCCAATTTCGCGGGCGGCTCCTCGACTCGGCGCCCGACCCGGCGGCCGAGCGCGCCGCGCTCGAGGCCCGGCAGCCGCACGGCAGGCTCGTCACCGCCGACGAGGTGGCCGACGCCGTC